>NZ_VBRA02000001.1 GCF_005774685.2 Texas Phoenix palm phytoplasma
TTATTCTTCCATCTATATAACATTAAAGAATAAGTTCATTTATTTGCAGGTAGGGTTCAAAGTTAGTTAACAATAAACCTATAATGTTTTTTAAAAACATTGATAATTTTGAAAATCCAATAATATAATAATTTTCAAATAACTTTGATGAACAGTTACAATTCATTTCTGTTCAGTAGTACAATTACCCCGTTTATTGCATTTAGCCTTCTTTCATAAAGGTTATCCATGTGAGTCATTCTTCTGGCGTGATCTTGTTGGATATGAATTTCTCCTCAACCCGCTTTTATTCTTTGCTGTAACTTTTGATTCTTTCGTTTCAAAAGCCAAGAATCTGAAGGAACACATTATCATGATGTTCGTGATGCGTGAAATCACTGATAATTAGGCATCATTTCGCGCCCTAACAGTTTGTCGAATGTCTTCAGGTATTAAAGAAACATTTTTTAATAAAAAAGTTATATCATTTTTTTGTATATCAGGATATTTTGATAAAGCAAAATTTAAATTATTAATATATGTTTGATGATGTTTAGTATATCGCGATAGAATTAAGACGTTTAGCTATTTTTTTAAAAGTTATTATCTTAAGCCCCGCACACCACCACGCAAGCAAGTTTCCAAGCACGTAGCGGTTACAACATTTTTAATATTAATTATTATTCAAATTATTATCAATAATATATTGATAATTTTTCTAAATAAAATATGTATTATTAAAAATATATTTCTTTTTAATAATTTTTTTATAAATCGATAAAAAATATTTTTTATATTTCTGATAAATCAATATTCAAAAAATAATCTTTATCTTTTTAAAAAATAATATAAAAATGTGGTTTCCTCTTTCGCCTTGTGAAAGTTATTATCTTTCTCCTTGGTAGGCCATTATACTAAAACATTCCAGTTTAGCTTTAAGTTTCCTACGACTACTATGATTTTGCTTTTCCCTTGTCCCCACCAACTTAGGTGTTTTATTTAATTAATAAATTAATAAATAAGGGATTTAGAGAGATAGAAGTTACTATAAAAAACTACCGTGTACTTTTAGGAGAGATAACCTATTCCAAAAATATATAGGTGGATTTTTGTCTACTTTCCTATAAAAAGGATGATAATTTAATTTGTCTACATTACTAACAAATTAATGAAACAAAATAAGGAAAATTTAATTATTGTATCCAAAAGGTAGATGAAACAACCTATCTCTTTTTTCTCTTAGGATTATTTCAAATCTTATCCATGAGTACTTTCATCTTGCGAAATCATATTGGTTAAATAATTTCACCTCAATTCGCTTTTATCTTCTGCTGTATTTTATAGTCTTTTCATTCCATAAAACAAAGATATGATGTACAACATTATCACAGTTGTTGCAATTGGTTAAATTGCTAGTATTTTATGCATCTTTCTCGCCCTATTTATCATCTATAAATTCTTCTTTAATGCCTGAAATATCCAAAAAATCAAAAAAACAATTTATTTTAGGAATATGATGATCAAATAAAGAAAAAATTAATTGTTTCAAATTAAGCCATTCTTGAAAAGAAAAACAAGATAAAGTTTTTACTGAATCAATATCATAAAACAACTTTACTTTATCAGATAATATTGAACCTGATTCATCGGGATAGAATTATTGCACTTTACTGTTTTTAATACAGAATTATCACAATTAAGCCCCCCACACCACCGAACAAGCAAGTTTCCAAGCATTCGGCGGTTAAATTAATCGTTTTATTTTATTTAGCTTTCTTTTATTAAATAAATAAATTTTTTTACATTAAGTTTCTTTTTCCACAAAAGGAAAAAATATTTTTTTATTATCAAAAAATATAAAACATTAAATATTTAAAAAATTTTACTCAATATTTGATTCTGAATATAAAATATAAAATGATTATTTAATAAAAAATATCAAAATTTTAATTTAAAAACGATTAAATTTTTCTCTTTCGCCTTGTAAAGGTTATTACCCTTCGCCTTGGTGAGTCAGTTCACTTCTTTTTTCCACAAGAAACTTTTAATTACTCACGACTACTATGATTCTGCTTTTTCCTTGCTTAAAAAAATATCTTTTTTTTATAAACAAATAAGTAAATAAAAAAATAAATTAAAATTATTTAAGTTTAGGAAGATCGAAGTTACTCTAAATAATTACGTTGATTCTTTTAGGCGAGTTAACCTTAACTTTTTTCCTTTTTTTCTTTAAAAGAATAATCAAATTATATTAAGTTATAGGTAGGTAGAAGAGTTGTTACTAAAAACATCTTTCATAAATCGAAAGTGGTGATTTTGAAGAACTAACACGAATATCTTCAAATTACTCTTCTTTATCAGTAATTTCATATTCTTTCTGACTAAGTTTCTCGTTTTGACTACTCTTTTTTTTACTCTTAGGTTCGTTTAAGAACTTATCCATGAGAATCTTAGTCTTGCTAAATCATGTTGGCTAGAATATTTGCCTCAACAAGCTTTTATATTCTGCTATAACTCGATATACTTTAGTTTTATCAAGCCGAATATATGACTTATACTATCACCAATAGCATTAAGATTCGTTAATTCTTTATTATTTAGGCATCTTTCGCGCCCGTGTTATCGAGATAGAATTAGACCGTTTTTCTCTTTACTAGATATTAATCTAAGCCCCTCACACCACTGAACAAGCAAGTTTCCAAGCATTCAGCGGTTAAAAAAGTTTTTTTTCTAAACTTCTTTTTCCTCTTTCGCCTTGTAAAGGTTATTAACCTTTGCCTTGGTGAGTCAGTACACTTCTTTCTTCCAAAAGAAGCTTTGAATTACTCACGACTACTATGATTCTGCTTTTTCCTTGCTTCCGCAGACTATTCTACGTTTTTTTCTTAAAAAAAAATGTTTTCTTCTAAGAGAGAAGTTTAGGAAGATCGAAGTTACTCTAATTATCTACGCGACTCATTTAGGTATGCAAACCTTTATAATTTGTGCTTCAATCTATAATCTATATAACATTAAAGAAAAAATTTTTTTTATATAGGTAGGAACAAAGTTAGGTTTATAAAATACCTATTATGTTTTTTATAAAAAAACATTGATAATTTTGAAAATTATTGGATTAAAGTTTCAAATAACTTTGATAAACAGTTGCAATTCATTTCTGTTCAGTATTTTAATTACCCCGTTTATTGCATTTAGCCTTTTTTTTCATAAAGGTTATCCTTGTGAGTCATTCTTCTGGCGTAATCTTGTTGGATATGAATTTCTCCTCAACCCGCTTTTATTCTTTGCTATAACTTTTGATTCTTTCGTTTCAAAAACCAAGAATACGAAGGAACACATTATCATTATGTTCGCGATGCGTTAAATCACTGATAATTAGGCATCATTTCGCGCCCTCCAACCTATCATAGAATGTTCTTTTTTTTCATTTTTTACAAAATCTGAATTAATTATTGAATTAATTCCTTTATTTTCTTCATTAATCGGAGTAACAGTAGAAGAAGAAGAAGGTGTTAAAGAAAAATTAGAATTTGATGAAAAAACTTCATTAATATTTCCATCTTTAAAAATAGTACTTAAATCATGCAAAGGGATCAAATCCTCTTTTTCATCGTTTTTTACAGCATAAATTCCAGATAAATTAAAATAAAAAATAATTATAATAAACCAAAAAACAAATAAATTAAAACTTTTTAAAAAAAATTCTTTCTTATTCAATTTTTATATTTCTTCTTTTCTAATACAAAATTTATAATTTTAAAAGTAAATTTAATACTATTTTAATTATTTATTAATAATAAAAATATTTTAAAATAATATAAAATATATTTTTTAAAATATTTTAAATTAAAAAATTATAAATTTTAATAATAATTAAAAATTATGTTTTTATTATAATAATTTTATTTATAAAAAAAAAACATTAGAGAAAAAAAATAATAATAAAAATATTTTTTAAGCTATACGTTTAATCTTTTTAAAAAAATTTTAATTAAATTAAAAAAAATATAAAAAATAATGGTGGCTTCGGGCAGAATCGAACTGCCGACACGAGGCTCTTCAGGATGCGAATAGAAAAATTGCGCCTTAATAATTAATATTATCAGGTTTCAATAAGCCCTCGCCCAAACCGTACAGGCATGTCTCCATGCATACGGCTTTCCAAGTTCAACTCTTAAAGTTCATCAATCTTTAATTGTTTAGATATAACATAATCTACTGGACAAATAATATTAGTTTGTAAAATAGATTACATACTCAAAACAATATAATTTATATTATTTTGTTTAGTCTCTCTGCCTTCCTTCGCCTTGTAAATGGCTTTCCCATTTTCCCTGATAGGTCATTACTCCTACGACTACTATGTTGGCTCTGCAACCATGACCCTATTCAATTCCTTAATAAATATAGATTAAACTGATGTCTTATTGTTTAATCATGGGTTTTAGGTCTTCTTAGGTAACTATAAATGCTAGGTTAATGATAAATAGCGGTTGGAGTCTTATGATAGAGTAATTTTAAATACTCTTGGTTAAGAGAATTTTTCAACAAAATTTTTTTTATTATTTTGTCAGATAATATATGAAATACCAACGTCCTTTATTTCAAACATCTCTTTATTAGGTATATTTTGGAATTTTATCGTCAACCATGCCTAATGCTGTAGAATTGCTACCATTCTCTGCTCTTTATTTTTTTTAAAATTCAACCTTATTTTATCTTCTCTCGAAACTACATAAAAGATAACAATAATTAAATTGTTTACGATTTTTTTCTTTTAGTTCCTTCACAAACATGCTATTTTCCCTTTTGTTTTTTCAAACTCAGGTTAGTTTGTTGAGTATTCCTATTATCATGAGGAATGAGGTACCTAATGTATTTTGACCTCTGTCATTTATGTTCGAAATCGAGATAGAATTAGACCGTTTTTCTATTTAATAGATATTAATCTAAGCCCCTCACACCACCGAACAAGCAAGTTTCCAAGCATTCGGCGGTTAAACAAGTTTTTAAAAAAACTTGTTTTTCCTCTTTCGCCTTGTAAAGGTTATTAACCTTTGCCTTGGTGAGTCAGTTCACTTCTTTTTTCCAAAAGAAGCTTTGAATTACTCACGACTACTATGATTCTGCTTTTTCCTTGCTTCCACAGACTATTCTGTGTTTTTCTTAAGAGAATTTTTTTCTCTAAGAGAAGTTTAGGAAGATCGAAGTTACTCTAATTATATACGCGACTCATTTAGGTATGCAGACCTTTATATAATTTAATCTTCAATAATCTTCAATCTATATAACATTGAAGAATAATTTCATTTACATTTATGATAAAGGTAGGTTCAAAGTTAGATTATTACTAACCATATGATGTTTTATTTAAAAACATTGATAATTTTGAAAATACGTTAATTAATTTTCAAATACCTTTGACTTAATTTTTATAAATTAATATTATTACTATTATTAAATTATTATCAATTATCCTTTTAATTGCATTTAGCCTTTTTTCATAAAGGTTATCCATGCGAGTCATTCTTCTGGCGTAATCTTATTGGATATTTATGAATTTCTCCTCAACCCGCTTTTATTCTTTGCTGTAACTTTTTATTCTTTCGTTTAAAAAGCCAAGAATATGAAGGAACATATTATCATTATGTTCGTGATGCGTGAATTCACTAATAATTAGGCATCATTTCGCGCCCCTAACGCCCCCGTTGCTCTATCCAGCTGAGCTACTCAAACTTTTTCTTATAAAACAACATATATTATACTAGAAATAACATTTTTTTTCAATGCACATAATTATAATTATTCTGCAAAACTTTTAAAAAAACATAATAAAATTTATCAAAAACAACATAATAGTTTAAAATAATAAACCCATTTTTTTCTAACCAATCAATTAAATAATAAATTTTACCCTGACATCCTAATAAAAATTTCTTACCATTATAAGAAGATTTTTTTAAAATATTAATAATTGTATGAGGTCCCATTCCGCAAATTATTGCTAAATCAAATTCTATTTCATTTAAATTAACAAATCCATCACTTAAATAAAATTCTACATTATATTTTTTTAAATTTATCGAGATAGAATTAGACCGTTTTTCTATTTAATAGATATTAATCTAAGCCCCTCACACCACCGAACAAGCAAGTTTCCAAGCATTCGGCGGTTAAACAAGTTTTTTTAAAAACTTGTTTTTCCTCTTTCGCCTTGTAAAGGTTATTAACCTTTGCCTCGGTGAGTCAGTCCACTTCTTTCTTCCAAAAGAAGCTTTGTATTGCTCACGACTACTATGATTCTGCTTTTTCCTTGCTTCCACAGACTATTCTGTGTTTTTTTTCAGAAAATAATTTTCTCTGGGAGAAGTTTAGGAAGATCGAAGTTACTCTAATTATTTACGCGACTCATTTAGGTATGCAGACCTTTTTATAATTTATTCTTCCATCTATATAACATGAAAGAGTAAGTTATTTTATATAAATAAAGGTAGGTTCAAAGTTAGGTTAGATAGATATAACCCTATGATGTTTTTTTATCAAAAACATTGATAATTTTGAAAATCTTTGAAAATAATTTTCAAATAACTTTAATAAACAGTTACAATTCATTTCTGCTTAGTATTATAGCATTTACACCTTTTTTATTGTATTTAGCCTTTTTTCATAAAGGTTATCCATGTGAGTCATTCTTCTGGCGTGATCTTATTGGATATGAATTTCTCCTCAACCCGCTTTTATTCTTTGCTGTAACTTTTCATTCTTTCGTTTCAAAAGCCAAGAATATGAAGGAACACATTATCATTATGTTCGTGATGCGTGAAATCACTGATAATTAGGCATCATTTCGCGCCCTTCAAAACCATAAGAACCTGTTCCAGCAAATAAATCTAAAACTACATTTCCTTGTATAGAATTACCAATTGTATCGAATAAAGCTTTTCTAACTAAATGAGAAGTACTTTTAGTCTTATAAGAAGGAACTAAATTTAAATTAAAGCCTTTATATTTTCCAGAAATAATACGAAGCATAAATTCACCTATTATTTTTTTATTTTTTATTAAAAAAATTTAATATTTTTAATTGCGCTTAGTTAAAAAAATTATTTAACTTTTAATTTTTGTCTTTTCTTTATGAATATTAAAATTTAATTCTAATATTTCAGAAAAAGTTTTGCTTAAATCTTGAAAAACCATTTTCCTGAATATATTAACTTGAGGATATTTTCTATTAATTTCTATTTTATCGCTTATAAAAATAATTTTATCTAATTTATTCATATTTTTATGTCCTAAAACATGATTATTAATAGCATTTATAATTTTTTTATCTTTAACGCCAAAATATTTTTCCAAAACAAAAGAAGCACTAAAAGCATGATAAACAAAAGTTTTATTTTTATATTTTTCAATAATATTTTTATCTAATACTGATAAATGAAATTCTAAAGGTTCATTTCTTGTATAATCATGCATTAAAGAAGCAATTTGAGCATGAACAATATCTACTTTATAAAATAAAGCTAATTCAATGGATTTTTGATAAACTCCAATAATATGATTTAAACGAGATATATCGTTTTTAAATTTTATTTGAACTTTTTTCAAAATTTTTTCTATTATCATAACACAATAATAACAAATATAAAAAATTAATTCAATATTTCAAGTTTCTATAAAATTTTTAAATTTTTTTTCATAAAGCAAAGAATCTTCTTTTTTAACTTTATTTATAAAAACATTTTCTATAAAAAAACGACTAATTTTAGTAAATAAAAATTCTTTTTTCCTATTTAAAGGTTTAACTAAAATAGAAATAATTTTCATTTTATTAGCTCCATAAATATCAGTTCTCAATTGATCTCCAATCATAACAACTTTATCTGAAGATGAATTAACTAAATTTAAAGCTTTTTTAAAACCAAAAAGAGAAGGTTTTTTTTGATAAATATTCAAATAAACATAAAAAAAATCATATTTTATAATTTTTTCTAATTTTCTTTTGGAAGCATTAGATAAAATAACTACTTGAAATTTTTTATTTAATTTTTTTAATAATTTAACAGTTTGTAAAGTTAATTTATTTTCTGAAGGACTTAATAAGGTATTATCTAAATCAAAAAATAAACTTCTAATTCCTTTTTTATAAAATTCAGAATAAGGAATAACAAAAACAGAATTATAATAAAATTTAGGTAAAAAATTTTTACTTTTCATATTATTCTTTTTCTACTCAACTTTTAAAATTGTAACTTGAATTTTTTTTCCTGTTTCAGTTTTAAATAATACTTCATCGCCTTCTCTATATCCTTTAATAGCTTGCCCTAAAGGAGATTCTATAGAAATTTTATTTAAAGAAGGGTCTACTTCTAAAATACCTACTAATTGCAATGATTTTTCTTCCATATTATGATTAAATCTTAAATGCACAGTTTTACCTAAATTAATTTCTTTATTTTTACTAGAAGTATTAATGATTATAGCATTTTTTAAAATATTTTGTATTTCTAAAATACGTGATTCTATTATAGCTTGTTCGTTTCTAGCAGCACTATAATCAGCATTTTCGCTTAAATCACCTTGTTCTCTAGCTTCCCTAATGGATTCTAAATTTTCATTCCTTTTAACATTTTTTAAATATTCTAATTCTTCTTTTAATTTATCAATACCTGATTGAGTTAAATAATACATTTTATTATCCATTATATTTTATTAATTCCCCTGTTTATTTATTTAAATATATGTTTAAAAAATTTTATTTTTTCTGAGAAACACTTATTCCATCGCCTATATTTTTAAATATAGTATTAAAATTATTATTTTCTTTTAAAAAATTTTTAAATTTTTTTAATTTAACGATTATTCTTCTTGTTCTTTTTGAAACATTTAAATCATTTAAAATTAAATTATGAAAATTTAAATTATCACAAACAATAAAACCTTTATGTTTTAAAAAAAAACTATATTTTGAAAATATTTTTTCATACTGTGCCTTTGCACAATCAATAAAAATAAAATCATATTGAATTTTAGGCTGGTAAAATAAAGCTTCAGCCCATATAAAATCAATATTGCAACTAAAATTTAAAAAAAATTTTTTTGCTAATTTATATTTTAAATAATCTCTTTCAATAGTTGTAATATAATTAAATTCATTAGACATTGTTAAAGCGCTATATCCAATGCCAGTACCAATTTCTAATATATATTTAAAATTATTTTCTTTAATTATTTTTTGTAAAAATTTGGAAATTTCATCTCTAATAATAGGTATTTTATAATGAATTGAAATTCTTTTCAATTCTTTTAAATATTTAATTTTTAAAGATTTTTTATTTTGTAAAAACATAATAATTCATTTTTTATTTTCTTAATTTAATTTTGATTATTATAATAATTCAAAAAACTTTGCAAAATAACCATAGCAGCCATTTCATCTTTCAATTTATTAACATTTTTCTTTTTACAATTAATATTTCTTAAAATTTGCAAAGAATTCTTAGTAGATAAACGTTCATCCCATAAAATAACATCTAAAAATGGAAAATTTTTTTTAATTCTTTTTTTAAAAGATAAACTAATATTAGCTTTTATTCCAATATCATTATTCATATGTTTTGGATATCCTAAAACTATTTTTTTCACATCAAATTTTTCAATAGTTTCTTTTAAAAAAGGAATTAATTCATGATATTGTTCTTTGTTAAAAAAAATAGTTTTCAAATTAGTAGCTAGTATTCCAAATTGAGAAATAGCTATTCCTAAAGTTTTTTCACCTAAATCTAATCCTAAAAAGCAATTTTTTTTATTCATAAAAAAGTTTTCCATTTTTCAACAAAGATATTTTTTTTTCGAGAATTACAAATATTTCCTTGACCAAAATTTTTATTTCCTCCACCACAAATATTTAAATAAGATTTTGCATTTTTTATAAAAAGAGATACATCAATATTATTACTCTGACATAAAAAAACAAATTTATCTTCATTTTGTTTGCATAATAAACATAAAAAATCAATTTTCATTTTATAAAATAATTGTTTTAAAAGAACTTTTAATAAATTAACAGGTAAAATTTTGTTATCAATAATTATAAGTTCTTTTTTTGTAAATTTATAAGGAATAAAATTAATATATTCTTTTAAAATATCTTTTTCTTGTTGTTTAAAAATTTTTTTTTGTAATTCATCTGAATATTTTTTCAATTCGTTAATATAATTTTTATATTTTTGAATATTTTGAAAACTATCAATAATAGTATTTAAAAAAAAAGGTTTTTTGTCCAAATTTAAAAAAATATCACCAACTATATTTTTTTCTAATTGGTTAATTTTATATAATATTTTTTTCTCTTCTGAAAAAAAATATTCAATATTTTCTTCAATTATAGACAATAAATTGTCTCCTGAAGTTGCTTCTATCCTATAAATTCCTGAACCTATAGAAGTACAATTTAAAATAACAAATTTATGTAATTTTTTAGTATTACTAACATGAGTTCCGCCGCATAACTGTTTTGAAATATCAGAAATTTGTACTAATCTTAAATTTTTTTCATCATAAATTTTATTTTCAAAAGAAAATAAATTATTTTTTTTAGCATCCTGAAAACTTATGTTTTTTATTTTAACAGGATAATCTGCATTAATCCATTTATTAACTTGTTCTTCTATTTTGCATATTTCTTCAAAAGATAAATTTTTAAAATGATTAAAATCAAATCTAAAAATTTTATTTCCTATAAAAGAACCTTGTTGTTCAACATGAAAACCTAATATCTTTTTTAAAGATTCACATAAAAGATGTGTAGATGTATGATTAATAGAATGTTTTTGTCTTGTTTTCGTATCAATACAAGCTAAAACTTCTTGTCCTTCAGTAAAACCTAAAGTTGAACAATAATGAAAAATTTGACCATTAGGCAATTTAATAACTTTATTAACAAAAATATTATCAATCATACCTTCATCTGAATTTTGACCACCCATAATAGGAAAAAAAGGAGTTTTTTGTAAAACAATTCCTTGTTCAAAAATTTTTATTATTTTAGTTTTTATTGAAAATAATTCATAACCAATAAATTCACTTTTTTCTTTAAAATTTAAAAAAATAGGATTCTGTTTTTGCATATTAGAATTAATATTTGTTCTTTTTCGCGATAATTGTTTCTGTTTATCTAAAAAAAAATCAAATTTTTTATCCTCTATTAAAACATTATGTTGTTTTGCATACTGAAAAATAACATCCTTAGGTAAACCAAAAGTATCATATAATTTAAAAAAATTTTCACTAGAAATAGTATTATTGTTAACTAATTTTAAAAAATGTTCTTTACCTAATTTTAAATTTATTAAAAATTTTTCTTCTTCATTTTTAATAATATTTTCAATTAAAAACCTTTTTGTTTTTAAAAAAGGATAAGATTCTTCCATAGTTTCAATAACAACTTTTACCAATTTAAATAAAAAAGGTTTTCTTTTAGAAAATAATAAATCACTATTTTGCAAAGCTCTTCTTAAAATTTTTTTTAAAACATATCCTCTTCCGACATTAGATAAAACAACTCCATCAGCAATACCAAAAACTAAAGTTTTAATATGATCGGCAATAATTTTGAATATTTCTTGACCTTTATATTTTTGACCACTTAATTGAGAAATTTCACTAATAATAGGAAAAAAAAGATCAGTTTCAAAACTAGTATCAGTTTTTTGTAAAATACATGATATTCTCTCTAATCCAGCACCAGTATCAATATTTTTATTCGGTAATTCATTAAGTTTATCTCTAGAAACATTTAATTCGCAATTATATTGAGAAAAAACAATATTCCAAATTTCAATAAAACGTTTGTTCGATATATCGTTAATAATTAACTCTTTACCTCTAGAATCATACTTTTCTCCCCTATCAAAAAAAATCTCTGTACAAGGTCCACAAGGTCCTTCTCCTATTTGCCAAAAATTATTTTTTAAAGGGATTAAATGTTCAACATTAATATTTTTTTTTAACCAATAATTATATGTTTCAAAATCTTTATAAAAATAAGTAAAATAAATTTTTTCTTTAGGAAAATTAAAATATTCAGAAGAAAATAATAATTCATAAGCTAGATTTATAGATTCTTTTTTAAAATAATCTCCTATAGAAAAATTTCCTAACATTTCAAAAAATGTATGATGAACAGGTGTTTTTCCTATATTTTCAATATCATTCATTCTTAAACATCTTTGAATATTAACAATTTTAGAAAAAGGAGGTATTTCAGAACCATCAAAATACTTTTTTAAAGGAGTAACACCTGCATTGATCCATAATAAATTACGATCTGATTCAGGTATTAAGGAAGATGATTCTATTTTATAATGTTGTTTTTTTATAAAAAATTCTAACCACATTTTTCTAATTTCATGAGATGTTAATTTTTTCATTTTATTTTATTAATTTTTCCTTCAGAATAAAATTTATTAACTACAATTATTGAATTAAAATAAAAAATTTAAAAATTATATTTTCAAATATATATTAATTTTATAAAATAAAGTATCAAAATTAATTAATAAAAATATTTAATAAATTATTTTTTAGTATCTTCTTTTTTATTAAAAATTAATTTTCCTTTGTAATAAACACTATCTTTGGTAATACGATGTGATAAAACAAAATTATTAGTTTCTGGACAAATAACTAAATTAGGAACATTTAATTTATAATGTGTACGTCTTTTACGTTTTGAAGTTTTACTAGTTCTTCTAAAAGGAACTGCCATTTTTTAATCTCCTTTTTTTTCATTATCAAAAAAAAAATATTTTTTGAAAAATTTTAAATTTGATAATAAAAAAATAATTTTAAAATTATTATTAATAATAAAATAACTGTCAAAAATAAAAAAATATTAAATTTATAACTTTATATATTTATATTCTATATTATTTTTGAAGTTATATATAAAAAAAATGTTTATAAATATGGCGTTTGAGAAGGGATTCGAACCCCTGACCGACGGCTTAGAAGGATGCGAATAGAAAAATTGCGCCTTAATAATTAATATTATCAGGTTTCAATAAGCCCTCGCCCAAACCGTACAGGCATGTCTCCATGCATACGGCTTTCCAAGTTCAACTCTTAAAGTTCATCAATCTTTAATTGTTTAGATATAACATAATCTACTGGACAAATAATATTAGTTTGTAAAATAGATTACATACTCAAAACAATATAATTTATATTATTTTGTTTAGTCTCTCTGCCTTCC
>NZ_VBRA02000010.1 GCF_005774685.2 Texas Phoenix palm phytoplasma
TTAAAAATGTATTTTTTTTAATATATATTATCTATTTTTATGATGATCTATTTTATCTTGGAAAAAATTATTTTTTTTATTTTTTCTTCTTTTTAAAATTATAATTATAATTATAATTAATAATATAAGTAATAAAAAAGAAAACATAATCCAAAATAATTCCAATATATATAATTTATCGATAATAATATTTTTTGTATCAGAATTATTTTTTTTGTTCTGGTTTATTTTTTCATAAATATCATTATATTGAATATTAATTTTTTTTAATGAATTATAAGTTTCATGAATGTTATTTATTCCTCCAGATAAAGCTACAACATTGTCAACTTTTTCTCTTAATTTAAGAAAATTGTTATTATTTATTTTAAGATCTGCTGTTAGTTTATTATTGTTTATTTCTTCGAATGTTTTTAAATTATATAAAAAAAAATCTAATTTTTCTGAAATATTTAAAAAATTTTCTTTTATTTCTTCAAATTTTAAATTTGATTCTTTTGTTAAATTTGATATATGATTTATTATTTGAAATTTTTCTTCATTAATAGAAGAGATAATTGATTTTAAATTTTCTAAATATTCATGTTGTTCAGCAACAATTACTTTTGAAAATTTATTGTCTATTTCAGTGCTAATAGTATCAAAAATTTGGTTTTTAAAGCTTAATGTAATTTGTTTTTCCTTTTCTTTAGAAAAAGTTTTTTGGATTTCTTCTTTAATTTTTTTTATCTTTTCTTGTAAAAAATTACATTTTAATTTTATTGTTTCATTCAATTTCGGATCTTTTTGAATAGCCGTTAAATTGAATTCTATTCCTTCGTCTTCATTATAATTATAAATATCGTTTTTTAAATTATAAGAAAAAATATTATTATTTTGTTTTTTTGATGGATAAAAAATATTATTTATTAAAAATAAACTTAAAATAGTTATTAATATAAATAATTTTATTATAATATTTTTTTTAATTTTTATAATTAATATCTATCCTCCTTATTTAACGGAAATAAAATATTTAAATGATATATTTTATAAAAATAATTTTTCTCAAGTCTAGAGTGAATTATAACATAATGAAAATAATTTTCAAGAAAATGTTTTGATAGAAAAATAATTTTTTAAACAGTTAATTTTGTAATTATTTTGTTAAAATATTTATGAAATTTAATATTTTGAATAAAATTTAAAATAAAACATATTTTTTGTTTTAAATCATCTGAATAAGGTTAATAATAAATTATGAAAAGAAATGATTTTCGTTATTTTTTTCCTGTTTTTAAAAAAAATCCAAAATTAATTTATTTAGATTGTGCTTCTACTTCTTTAAAACCAAAAGTCATAATAGAATGTATTTCATCTTTTTATAAAAATAATGGTTTAAGTTTAAATAATTCAGGTTCTTTATCTTTAAATAATAAATTTTTGATCGAAAAAACAAGAAATAAAATAGCCGATTTTATAAATTCTATGCCTGAAGAAATTATTTTTACTAAAGGAACTACTGAATCTTTAAATTTATTATCTCAAATTTTATCAAATATAATTGAATCTGGAGATGAAATTATAACTTCAGAACTAGAGCATAATTCTTCTTTATTTCCTTGGATTAAGATAGCAAAAGAAAAAAAAGCTAATTTAATATTTGTTCCTCTTAATGAAGAAAATAAAATAACTATAAATAATTTTAAAAAAGTTTTTTCTGAAAAAACTAAAATTATTATTTTAACGCATGTTTCTAATGTTTTAGGTTATGAAACTCCAATTGAAGAAATTATTAAATTTGTTCGTAAAAAAACAGGTAAAAAAGTTTTAGTTATTTTAGATTCTGCTCAATCTGTTGGTCAAAAAAAAATTGATGTTAAAGAGTTAGATGTTGATTTTATTGCTTTTTCTTCTCATAAAATATATGGTCCTTTTGGATTAGGAATTCTTTTCGGAAAAAAATATCTTTTAAATAAATTTGGTTCTTCTCAAATAGGAGGAAGAAATATAAAATTTATTAATTCAGAAAATAATTTTTTTTATGCTGATTTGCCTGAAAAATTTGAACCAGGAACTCCAAATATTGTTGATATTATTTCTTTTCGAAAAAGTTTAGAATTTATAGAAAATATTAGTTTTTACGAAATTAAAAAGAAAAATAAAGAAATAATTCCTTATTTAATTAAAAATTTAAAAACAATACCAAATATAAAAATTTTTAATGAAAATACAGAACATAATATTATTCTTTTTAATTTTAATAATATTCATGCTCATGATGTTGAAAGTTTTTTATCTCAAGAAAGTATTTATATTAGAGCTGGTAATCATTGTTCTTATTTTACTTCTAAAATATTAGGACAAAATAATAATACTATTAGAGTATCTGTTGGTATTCATAATACCAAGCAAGATATAGATATTTTGATTAAAAATTTAAAAAAAATTTCTAGATTTTTTAGTTATTAATAGAAAATAAAAAAAGAAAAAATTTTCATTTTTTCTTTTTTATTTTTTTTTCAAAGGTAAAGGCATTATAAGAAATAATATAAATAATGTTAAGCCAACCCAATGAATATTGTTTTTTAATGATTTTAATAATTCTAACCATTGCGGATTATCTTTTTTTGTTAAATAAAATTTTTCTACAAAAGAATGTATTTTTTCATTCATTTGATTTTCATTTACGTTAGAGTTATTTTTTAAGTCGTTCTTTGTCATTAAAAAAGCTTTTTTAGTAATTAAATCTATTTGTTGAGGTTCGATTTGATCTAAATTTTTTTCTAAAAAGATATAATTATAAACTATATCGTATATTTTTTTATTTAAATCGTGGAAAAAAGTTTGTACGTAATTTTCTATGTCTTCTTTTATTGTTTCTATAATTTCGTCTAAATTCAAGTTATCATAAAATAATTCTTGTTTAGTTTTTTTTTGAATAATATTCAATAATTTTTCTTTTTCAAAATTTGGTAAATTTATTTGTAAATTTTTATCTATTTCTTTCCATTTTTTTGGAAATATATTTTCTATATTATTGTTTTTGTTTATTTTGAATTTTTTTTGTATATTTTCTAACGATAGTTTATTTCTTTTTGAATTTAATTCATAATTTATTTCATTCAAGGTTTCATTTTCTATTTTATTTTTAATTTCTTTTATTTCTGAATTAGAAAAAATATTATTATTTAAGTTTATTTTTTCTACTAAATTTTTTATTTCTTTTTTTATTGTTTCTTGAGTGTAAACGTTTAATTTTTCTTTTATTTCGTTTGTTATGTTGTTTTTAACTAAATTTAAATTTTCTATTTTATTTTTAAAAGAATTTTCTATTTGTTCTGAAAGTAATTTTTTTATTAATTCTTGTAAAACATTGTCTTCTTCAATATAATTTGTTTCTGATAAAGTTTTTTTCATTATATCGTTTAATAAATCTTTTTTAATTTTTTTTATATAATTTGATATTGTGGATTCTAATTCAGGTTGGTTGTTTTCTGTTTTTAAAGAAATTTTTAATAATTCTTGTTCTAAAGTATTATTTTTTAAAAACTTATATTTATTTGAAAATTCATTTATTAATTGATTAGCAATTTGTTGGTTATGATTTATTTTTTCTAAATTCCAAATAAAATACATTTTAGAAATTTTTTTTGAGATACCTAAATTTATAATATCTTCAAAAGAAGTAATATTTTCTTTTGTTTTTTTTGAGTTTTGCGAGTTTATTTCTTTTTCGTATTCGAAATAAATACCTAATAATTTTTCCGGCAAGAAAGATTCGTTATTATAAAATTTTTTTATTTTATTTTTAATTTCTTGTGTGTTTTCGTATAAAGGTATTTCTACGATTTTGTTTTTATTTTCATTAAATACTGGTTTTTCTGAATATTGAAAATATTTATTATAAATCGAATTAAAGTAATTTTGTTCTTCTTGGTTTTCGAAAATACTATCTTTAAAAAGATTTTTAATTGGTATTTTTTTATATTCTTTTATAGGAAAAATTTCATTCATGTTTATTTTGTTATTTGTGTATTTAGAATTCCAATTTTCTAAATTATTTTGATCTGTTATTCTGTCTGTTGCTAATTGTAAATCTATTGGCAAAATTGTAAAATGGTCGTTTTCTACAGCTATAACTGATGCTTGATCCAATAATTCTATCATTTTTCTAGGAGTTTTTAATAAATTTTTATCAGAATTTGCTATTTTTTTTGCTACTTCATCTAAAATATTGTATGTTCTTATGTCTATTTTGTATTTTTTAGAAATTAATTTTAAAAACATTTGTATATCTTTATCGTTCCATATATCTACCTTAATCCACTTATTAAAACGGCTTAAAATTGCTGAATCTATTTCATCTTTATAATTAGTTGTAGCTATAATAAAAACTGGTTTGTTTTTATCAAAACGAATTCCTTCTATGTAAGATAAAAAAGCTGAGATTACATTTCCGTGGTCTGAATTTAATCCATTAGAAACTCTTGATTTGAATACCGTTTCACATTCATCAATTAAAATAATACTTGGAGAATGTTTTTGAGCTTGTTCAAAAAGACTTTCTATTAATCTAGGCGATTCTCCTACATATGTTTTAGAAAAATCAGCTGAAGAAACACTAAAAAACGGTAATCCTGCTTCTTTTGCAAAAGCTTGAGATAGAAAAGTTTTACCTGTGCCTGGAGGACCGTATAATAAAATACCTTTTGGTGTTTTTTGTGTTCCTATAGATTTATATAATTCAGGATTTTTTAAATATTTTAAACTTTCTTTTAGTTGTTCAATTGTTTCTTGATTTCCTATAATGTCTTTGAAACTTGCAAAATCTTGTGTTGGTCTTAAAAATTTAGCAGTATTATCTATTTCTTGTTGTTTAATTGAATCTTTTTTTTCTTTTTGTTCTTGTTTATCAAATAATTCAGATAATTTGTCTAATGATTTATTTAACATTTTCCATAATACTTTATTTCCTACTTGTTCTTCTTCAATATTGTTTTTTGCTTTTTCTAATTCATCATTTAAAGAAGATAAAGCATTAGTTTGTTTTTGTATTTGATTATTTAAAATTCTTTTTTCTTTTTCACTTATATCGTTTAATTGTTCTATTTCTTTTTTTCTTTTGATAAGGTTTGTTTCAAGTTCTATTTTTTCTTTTTGTAAATTATCTATTTTAGTATTTTGTATTTTTAATTTTTCTTCAAAAAAATTTATTTCTTTTTCTAGAGAAGATATTTGTTTTTTAAGATCTTCTTGAATTTCTGATGAAAGTTCATTATTATTTTCTAATTGTTCTTGTTTATTTTGTAATTCTTGATTTTTTAAATGAATTTGATTTCTTGTTTCTTGAATAATATTTTGTGTTTCTGTTACTTTAGACTCTAATTGGTTAATTTTATTTTGTTTTTCTTCTAATTTTTGTTTGAGTCTTTCAATAGCATTGTTTAAGTTTGTTATTTGTGTATGAGCATTGTCTAGTTCGTTATTGATAGATTCTAATTTTGTTTTTTGTTCGTTGATTTGATTATTTAAAGTTCTCTTTTCTTCTGCGTTTAAAGTATTTAAATTTGCAATTTCTTGGTTTTTATAATTTAATTCGTTTTTAATTTCGTCTTTTTCTCTTTTTAAATTATTTATTTCTTGTTTTTGGTTTGTGATTTGTTGATTTAATCCAGTAACTTCTGAATTTAAAGTTTGGATGTCGTTTTTTAAGTTTTGTTTTTCTTGTTCTGATAAACGATTATTTTCCGCTAATTGTTGAATTTTTGTTTGTATTTCGTTATTTTTAGCATCAATTTGTCTTTGGGATGCTTGAATAATATTTTGCGTTTCTTTAGCTTTAGTTTCTAATTTGTTAATTTGATTTTGTTTTTCTGCTAATTCTAATTTATATTGCTTAATAGCTTTGTTTAGGTTTGTGATTTGATTATTAGCATTTTCCAATTCGTTATTGATAGATTCTAATTTTGTTTTTTGTTCGTTGATTTGATTATTTAAAGTTCTTTTTTCTTCTGTGTTTAAAGTATTTAAATTTATAATTTCTTGTTTTTTATTTTCTAATTCGTTTTTAATTTCGTCTTTTTCTCTTGTTAAATTATTTATTTCTTGTTTTTGGTTTGTGATTTGTTGGTTTAATCCAGTAACTTCTGAATTTAAAGTTTGGATGTCGTTTTTGAATTGTTGTTTTTCTCTTTGTGATAAACGATTATTTTCCGCTAATTCTTGGATTTTTCTTTGTATTTCGTTATTTTTAGCATCAATTTGTCTTTGGGATTCTTGAATAATATTTTGTGTTTCTTTAACTTTAGTTTCTAATTCGTTAATTTGATTTTGTTTTTCTTCTAATTTTAATTTATATTCGTTAATAGCTTTGTTTAAGTTTGTTATTTGATTATTAGCATTTTCAAGTTCGTTATGTATAGAATCTAATTCTATATTTTGTTCTTGTATTTGAAAATTTAATGATTTTTTTTCTTCTTCGTTTAAATAATTTAAATTTTCAATTTCTTTTTGTGCATGAATTAAGTTTTCGTGAATTTCGTTTTTTTCTTTTTTTAAAGAATTTATTTCTTGTTTTTGGTTTGTGATTTGTTGGTTTAATCCAGTAACTTCTGAATTTAAATTTTTTATTCTTTTTCTTAAATTTTGTTTCACTTTGTTTGACAAATTATTATTTTCATTTAATTCTTTTATTTTTTCTTGTATTTCTATATTTTTCTCATCTATTTGTTTTTGGGATGCTTGAATAATATTTTGTGTTTCTTTAACTTTATTTTCTAATTCGTTAATTTGATTTTGTTTTTCTGCTAATTCTATTTTTTGTTTACTTAAGTTTATTTGAAGATCTCTCATTTGTTGATCTGCAATTTGAAATTCAAGATTAATTTTGTTTAATTCAATATTTTGTTCTTGTATTTTCAAATTTAATGATTTTTTTTCTTCTTCGTTTAAAAAATTTAAACTTTCAATTTCTTTTTGTTTATTAATTAACAAGTTTTGAATATTTTTTTTGTCTTGTGTTAAAAACAATATTGTACCTGTTTGTTTCAATATAAAATCTTTTTGTTCTAATACTTCTGTATTTAAATTTTTTATTTTGTTTTTTAAAATTTGTTTTTCTTTTTCAGATAAATTTTTTTTTTCTTCTAATTCTTTTTTTGTATTTGCTAGTTTTTGTTCTTTAATATTAATTTTTTCTTGAAAATTTTTTGTTTCTGTTTGAATTAATGATAATTTTCTTTTTATTTCTTTTAATTCTTCTTCTTTTTTTTGAATTATTTTTCTTTGTTCTGATGCACTTTTTTCATAATTTTTTAATAATTGATTTAAAGAATTTATTCTGTTTGTTTGTTCTTCAATAAATTTATTTTTTTCTTCTAGAGAATTAAAGTTTTTTTCTTTTAAAATTTTTTCATTTAATTCTAATATTTGTTCTATTTTTAGGAAATTTTCTACTAAAAAATTAGCATAATTTTTAGAAATAAATAATATATTTCTAGGATACCAAAGTTGCCACCCTTTTTCTTTAGATGTTTGAAAATTATTTGCTTTACTTAATAAATAATTATTATAATTCTTATAATCATAGTGATTAGCTATAAATCTAAATAAATGTTTATTACTTTCTTCGATGGATGTTTCATATAATATATCTTTAAATTCACCTGATAAATCATACATATCTAATAAACTTAAAAGATATTCTGTATTATTTATTTTTGTTTTATCTATTTCATAATATTCTTTTTTCGTAAATTCTTCGCAAATTTTTTCTATAACTTTTTTAAATGCTTTTGGATAATTTTTTAAAACAGGAAATAAATCATATAATTTTTGAGCCGATTTATAATTTATATAATTTTGATAATTTTCTTCATTATTATCTTTCTGAAAATTTGATTCTTCTTTATAATTATAATTATCAGCTTTTACTTTTTGAATAAAACATAATATAAATAAAAACAAAAAAATATTAAATAAAAATAGTTTTTTAATTTTTTGCATGTTAATTTTTTTCAAGACTTTCTAATTAAGATATATTTGATCTTATAAATGTTTTGAAGGAAATATTATGTAAATTAGAATTTATCGATATTAGTGGGTTATTGATGATACAAAATTCAATATTTTTGTTTGTCAAAAAATGAATTTGTATATTAATGTCCTAGGTAATGAATTATAAATAGTGAATTAGAGTTTAGTTTTAGTTTCAGTTTTTTTGTCTAAATATTTTGGGTAAATATGTGTTTTTGTTTTTTTGCATAATATCAAACGTCATTAAAAAATAATAAATTTTTTTGCATGTTAATAGGTTTTAAAAAAAATTATTTATTTATTTTTTTTAAAATTATATTAGTTATTTCTTCTATTGTGGTATTAGGATCATCTATTTTAATTTCTAAAATTTTGTTTTTTTGTTTATAAAAATTTATTAAAGGAAAAGTTTCTTTTTTGTAAATAATTAAACGTTGTATGAAAGTTTTTATGTTATCATCTTTTCTTTTTTTTAATTTTTCATTATCATTATCACAAAAATTATTTCTTTTAGGAATTTTTTTTTCTTTGTTATAAATTTCTCCACATTTAGGACAAACTATTCTTCCTGTTATTCTTTTTCTAAGAACTTCTTCTGCAGAATTAAAATAAATTACTTTTGATAATTCTATTTTTTTGTTTTCTAATTCTTTATCTAAAAAAATAGCTTGATTTAAATTACGAGGAAAACCATCTAAAATAAATCCATTTTCAATTTTTTTTTGATATAAATGTTCACTTATCATTTTATTTGTAATTTCATCAGGAACTAAAGAGCCTTTTTCTATAAAAGAATGCACTAATTTTCCTAAATTAGTTTTGTTTTTTAGGTTATTACGAAATATGTCTCCTATAGAAATATGAGGAATTTTAAAATGTTTAGATAAAATAGAAGATTGCGTACCTTTTCCAGTAGCAGGCGGTCCTATTAATATTATATTCACTTTTTTGATACCCTTTTATAAATAAATATTAATATAATTGTTTACATATTATTAAATTAATAATTATATCACATACGCATATATTAATTTTTAAATATTTATTGATTGATTCTGAAAATTTAATTTTTTTTTATAAAAATATATTTAAAAAAATATAATAATATAATAATATTTTTTTCAATAATTTTATTTATTTATTTTTTATTTATTCTTTTTAAATAAACATTTAAAAATTTAAAATATAAATTTATTTATCTATTTCTAAAAATAAATTTTTTTATTGCTTTGCTTTTGCTTTTTTCTTTTTATATATATTTTTTTAAATATATTTTATATTTTCGTTATTTATAATTTTTCATATATAATATTTAAAATTTAATTTTTTAATTTAATTAATTTTTAAATTTCTAATATTTATATCTTAAAAAAATAAATAATTTTTGCTTAAATTTATTATTTTAAATTTTTTATTTAACATAATTATTTAATTAATATTTTATAAATTTTATAAAGTTATTTCTATGTTAAAAAAATAAACAATAAACAAAAAAAGGCAACGTTATATTTCTTATTTATATTTTTGTCTTTTTTAAAGCAACTTACTTAATATTTATATCATATTACGACAAAAATTTCAATATAAATTTATTTTTATTATTTAATTTTTTTAATTATTTTATAATTTTATAAGTTTCTTGACTAATTTCTTTTTTTAAATTACAATATATATGAAAATAAGATATTTTAAAAATAGAAATAAAAGCAATAATTATAAAAAAAATGAAAAAGATAAATAAATTTTTATTTTTAAATTTTTAATAAATTATGGATAGAAATTTATAATTTAGTTTATTTAAATTTTTTTTTATATTATTTTATAAATAAATATGCTTTTATATTTTTTATCACAAGGAGATTTATATAAAAAAATGTCAAGTTATACTAATCCTAATTGGAAAGTTTCCCGTCGTTTAAACTATTCTTTATCAGGAACTGAAAAAGAATTTAAAAAATTAAAAAATAAAATTAATATTTCTTCTCAACAAAGAAAAAGAAAAAGTAAATTGAGTGATTATAATATTCAATTACAAGAAAAACAAAAAGTTCGTTTTATTTATGGTATTTCTGAAAAACAATTTAAGAAGATTTTTTATAGTTCTGCTAAGTTAAATGGAATTCATGGAAAAAATTTTTTGATTTGTTTAGAATCTCGTTTAGATAATATTGTTTATCGTTTGAATATAGCTAGAACTAGAGCTCAAGCAAAGCAATTAATTTCTCATGGTCATATTATGGTTGATTCTAAAAAGGTTGATATTGGTTCTTATTGTTTAAAACCTGGTCAACAAGTTTCTTTGAAAGAAAAAATTCAAAATTCAGATATTATAAAATTCAATATTAATGAAAATAAAAAGAATAATTTTAAACTTAAAGAATATCTTGCTTTTGATGCAAAAAAATTAGTTGGAAAATATATTAGATTTCCTGAAAGAAATGAATTTTTGTCTGATATTAACGAACAACTAATTGTTGAATTTTATAATAGATAAAATTAATATTTTAATTAACAAAAATAAAATAATATTAAATTCATTATATGTTTTTTTACATTATTATTGTGCTGCTATAATATTTTTAACGGATTTAATTAAAAATATTTAACTTTTAATGATGAATATAATAATTATTTTTTTATTTTTTTTCTTTTCTAAAATTTTTAAAAAATATTTATAAAAAAATGAAAAATATGAAAAAACAAAATAATAAATATTTTGAACAATTAAAAATTTTTGTTCGTAAAATTAGTCTTCAATCGACTTTTGAAACTCTTAAATATTTTAATACTAATTTAGAAGGTTTATCTTTAGCAGAAGCTCGAAAAAGAATAAAAATTCATGGTAAGAATATTTTTGATAAGAAAAAAAATTCTTTAATTGCGAAAATAATAGAAATTCTTTTTAATCCTTTTAATATAATTTTATTAATTGTTATGTTTTTTTCTTTTTTACAAGATGTTTATTTTTCTAAAGAAGAAAGAGATTATTCTACTTTAATAGTTATTATTTTTGTTTTGTTTCTTTCTAATATTATGCATTTTATTCAGTCAGCTAAATTTTCTAAGATAACTGAAAAACTTAAAAAAGTTGTTCAGACTACTTCAACAATCAAAAGAGATAAAAAAATTTATAAAATTCCTTTAGATGATATTGTTGTTGGGGATATAATTTATTTATCTTCTGGAGATATTGTTCCTGCAGATGTTAAACTTTTCGAAACTAAAGATTTTTTTGTTAAGGAAACTTTTTTAACAGGAGAAAATGAACCTATTGAAAAAAATTCTATTTGTTTAAAAAAATATGAAAATATTTTAGAAGATAAAAGAATTGTTTTTATGGGAACTAATGTAGTATCTGGTTATGCTAAAGGTATTGTTATTTCAAAAGGCAACAGTACGTACCTAGGTCAAATTAATAAATTCATTATACAAAAAAAACCTATTACTACTTTACAAAAAGAAATTAATTCTATTGTAAAATTGTTAAGTTTTTGTGTATTAATAATATTTTGTCTAATATTTATTTTAAATTTTTTTAAACATTCTGATAATTTTCAATTTTTAGATGTTTTTTTGTTTTCTTTGACTATAACTTTAGGTATCACTCCTGAAATGTTACCTTTGATAGTAACTACTTCTTTTTTAACAGGTGTTTATTCTTTATCTAAAAAAAATGTAATTGTTAAAAATTTATATTCTATACAAGATTTTGGTTCAATGAATTTTTTATTTACTGATAAAACAGGCACTTTAACTGAAGATTCTATGTCAGTAGAAAACTATTTTAATTTAAATAATATGAACGATAAAAGAGTTTTAGAATATTCTTTTTTAAATAGTTATTTTCAAACTAAAATTAAAAGTTCTATAGATTTAGCTATTATTGATAAAATGAATAAAATTTTAGAAAAAACACCTGATGAAATTAATTTTCATAAAAAATTTGTCAAAAATAATGAAATACCTTTTGATTTTAAAAGAAGAATAGTAAGTGTTATTTTAGATGATAATAGTCAATATAAAAAGATTATAACTAAAGGTGCAATTGAAGAAATATTGAATATTTGTGAATCTTGTGAATTTTTTGATTCAAAAAACAATAATAAGAAAATTATATCTTTGGATAAAGAAAAAATATTAAAAAATACTATTTTTTATAATCAAAAAGGTTTTCGTGTTATAGGAGTTGCTTATAAAAATATTTCAAAAGATATTTTTGATGATAATATTATAAATAATTATGAGAAAAATATGATTTTTATAGGTTTTTTGACTTTATTTGATAAACCAAAAAAAACTGCAAAAAAAGCAATTTATTCTTTAAAAAATAATGGCGTTAAAGTAAAAATTTTAACAGGAGATAATGAAGTTTTATCTAAGATGATTGCTTCTAAAATTCAAATAGATAATTCTAAAGAATGTTTATCGGGTTATGAAATAGATAAAATGGATGATGAAGAATTATATACTAAATTATTGAACATAGATATTTTATTTAAATTGAATCCAGAACAAAAATCTCGTATTGTTTCTGTATTTAAAAATAAAAATAATATTGTTGGTTTTATGGGAGATGGAATTAATGATGCTCCTGCTATGCAAATTGCTAATTTATCTATTTCTGTAGATTCAGGCGTAGATATAGCAAAAGAATCTGCTGATATTATTCTTTTATCTAAGGATTTAAATGTTTTAAAAGATGCAATTTTAGAAAGTCGTAAAATTTACAATAATATGATGAAGTATATTAAATTTACTTTATCATCTAATTTTGGTAATATTTTAAGCGTTTTGGTAGCTTTTTATTTTTTAAAATTTGTTCCTTTATTACCGATTCAAATTTTGTTTTTAAATTTAATTTATGATTTTTCTTGTTTAGCATTGCCTTTTGATAATGTTGATTCTCGTTATTTAAGAACTCCTCGTAAATGGAATTTAAAAAAAATTATTAATTTTATGTTTTTATTTGGATTTATTGCTTTTATTTTTGATTTATTGTTTTGTTTTGGTTTATATTTTATATATCAAAAAATAAATTATAATTTTTTTGATGATCCAATTACATTTAGAACAAGTTGGTTTATTTTTTCTATTTTTACTCAAATTTTAACTATTTTGATTTTGAGAACAGATAATTTTATTAAAGATTCTAAAATTTCCATAATAAACCTACTTTTTCTATTTTTTGGCGGTATATTTGCTGTTTTTTTGGTTAGTATTGAATTTTTTAGTAGTTTTTTATATTTTAAAAATATTTTTAATTTAAAATATATAATTTTTTTAATATTATTATTATTTTTTTACGGAATATGTTTGATTTTTGCTAAAAATATTTTTATCAAAAAAAATAAAGAATTGTTATAAATTTTAAAAATAAAATTAAAGATCGGGTAAATTATAATTATGTTGTCTTTTTCATATTTTGTACAAATATTATTATATATAATTGTTTCTTTTTTGATTTGTTATATTTCTTTTTGTATTTTTTTCAGTAAATATGAATTTATAAAAATATTATATTCTTTTTTTTTAGGAATTCTATTTGTTTATTATTTTAAAAAAATATTTAACGAAAAGCATTTAAATTATGATATAGAATCTAAATTAGGTTTTCCTATATATAATTCTTTATTGACTTTTATTTTGCTTTTCCCTATAATCATCAGAGCTCCATATTTAAGGTTTCATTTTCAAAATTTTTCCAAATTATGGAATAGAAATAAAACTTTTATTATGGTAAGTAAGAATACTCAACAATGTATTTTAGAATCTGTTTTAGAAATGTCTAAAAAAAAAATAGGAGCATTGATAACTATTGAAAAATACAATACTTTAGAACAATTTGCTCAAAAATCTGTTTTAATTGAGGGAAATGTTTCTAAAGAGTTATTATTGAATATTTTTATTCCTAATTCTCCTTTGCATGACGGAGCTGTTATTATAAGGGGTAATAAAATTTTATCAGCTGGAGCTTACTTTATGTTATCTGAAAAACAACATTTTGAAAAGACAACAGGTTCTAGACACCGTGCAGCTTTAGGAATTAGCGAAAGTACAGATAGTATGACTATTGTTGTTTCTGAAGAAACGGGCAGTATGTCTATTGCTTTAGAAGGTATTATGTTAAAAATAAATAATAAAAATCAAATTCAAGAATATTTAGCTATGTTTATGGTCTAATTTAAAAATTTTTTTATTATATTAATATTTCAAAAAAGGGTTGTGAAAATGAATAAAAAAAAATTAGGAATTGTTATTGATTCTACTATAGGTTCTTATTTAGATAAAAGTATTTTTCCTTATTTTGAAATTGATGTTGTTCCTATAAGCATTATTGCTGATAATAGAACATTTTTAGATTCAGAATTTAATAATGAACTTATGATGAGTTATTTAAAAGAAGGTAAAGAAATTACTACAAGTCAACCTAATCCTCAATTATTTTTAAAATCTTTTAAGAAACAATTAGAATTAGGGTGTGAACATATATTTTGTCTAACTTTATCAAAGAAATTAAGTGGAACTTTTTATAGCGCTCAAAAAGCTCAAAAATTACTTAATGTTAAAAATATTACTGTTCTAGATACTGATAGTATTGGACCTGGAATGTTTTTTTCTTTAAAAAAAATTTATGAATATTTTACTAGTTCCAATTTTTCATATGATGAAATTTTTCAAAAAGTTACAGAAATTCAAAAACAAAACAGTATTTTATTTGTTTTGGATGATTTAAAACAATTGTCAGTTAATAATAGAATAAATAGATTTCAAATGTTTATTGGTTCTTTATTTAAAATAAAACCTATTCTAAGAATGAACCAAGGAGTTATTTCTATAGAAAAAAAAGTAAGAAGTATTAATAATTGTATTCGTTATTTAGTAGAATATATTTTAAATTTTAGAAATAAACAAAAAAATGGTTTTATAGAAGTTAATATTATTTATGTTTATGATGACATTTACGCACAACAATTAAAAAAAGAAATTCAAAAATTAAATTGTTCTAAAATTAAAATTTCTATGTATGGTCAAGTATCTACTGTTATTGCTATTCATTTAAGATCTAAAGCTTTTGGTTTTTATTTGAATAGAATTTAATTTTTTATTTAGTTTAGTTTAATCTATTTTTTAGTAAATTTTTAATTTCTTTTAATGTTTGTATTTTTTCATTTTCCATGTTTTCTAATTTTTGTTTGGCTTCTAATTGTTCGTTTTTTATTATTTCTTGGTTTTTATTTTCTTCTTTTGAAATTTTATTATTTATATAACTGAAAATAACATAAAAAATAAAAGAAACCATTAAAAATTCTAAAATACTTTGAATAAAATTCCCATAATTTATAAAAATATCTCCACTTAAATGTAATCTTAATCCTTTTAAAGAGTATGTTTTACTAAATAATAAGTTTATTGGCGGCATAATTATATCTGATGTTAAAGAAGTTACTATTTTTGAAAATAATTGACTCAGTATAAAAGCTACTGATAATTTTATAACATCTCCTTTATTTATAAATTTTTTAAAACCTTCTTTAAAATTATTTATTTTTTGTAAATCTATTGTTTTTGTCATAATTAATTGATCCATCCGTATTTTTTGTATTTTATTATAATTTCTTTGTTTAAGTTAATAATTAAAAAAAATTTTATTATAAAATTCTTCTATTCTTTTATATTATAATAAAATACAAAAATTTAACTATTTAATTAATCACATTTATTACATTTTTTAAATTTATTAAAATTATGAAATTTTATATTCTTTATAGTTGTGTTATAATTATATTGTTGTTAGATAAACTTTTATAACTTTTATATTAAAATATTAAAAAAATATTTTTTTTTAATTCTTTAAAAGAAGGTAAATAAAATTATGGATTCAGTAGAAGTTCAAACTATTCTTAATTCATATCCCATTTTAACAAAATCTATAGTCAGTGCATTAATTTTTATGTTAATTTGTTTTTCAGGTCCTATTATAATAATTTTTTTGACTTTGATTAAAAAAACAATTGAATTGATATATCGCATTTTTATATTTAATTTGAGTTATATATTTCCTCATATTAATAATGAAAAAGAAAAAGTTGATAATGAATTAAATATTGATAAAAATAATATGCAAAAAGATAATAATTTTTCAAATGATAAAAATAATCAAAATTTAACTTTAATCGAGATGAAAATTTTAGAACTTGAAAATAAAGAGTATAAAAATCAATTTCATCAACATAACTTATTCAAATTGGAGTTAAATCAGCATAAAATTGAAAATAAATTAGAGTTAAACGAACAAAAATATTATTTTGAAACTAAGAGATTAGAAAATCAAATAACTTCATTAGAAAAAGAATTAGATAAAGTAAAACAAACTAAAAAATATGAAAATTATTTTTGTGAAAATGAAAATAATAAATTTATGAATAAAAATAAAGATAATGAATTTTTTCAAGAGAAAATTGATTTTGATTTTATAGATGAGGCTTTGAAAAAACAAATTCCAGGTAGCTTAAAAAAAATTTTTGATAGAATTGAAAATTTAGAAAATATTCAGTTATTTATATTAAATAATATTATGAATGTTGATTCTTATTATGATTCTAACAAGCACGCTTTGTATATTCGTCCTAAGGATTTTATTTTTGTTAAAAATTTTTTGATAGATAAACAAAGAGAGCAAAAAAAATTAAATTAAAATTAAAAAAAAATTCAAAAATAATTTTTGAATTTTTTTTTTTAAATTTTATTTTAATTCTAAATATTCTTCTTTAGGTTTAATATTTTTTGTTTTTTTGTTTATAGTTAAAACTAATAAACCATCTTCTACATGACCTTTTAAATCATTAATGCTAAATTCTTCACCTAAATTAAAACTACGTTTAGCAATTCCTTGCATTCTTTCTTTTTTTAAATATCTAAATTTTTCTTTTTCTTTTTCTTCTTTTTCTTTTGGTAATTGAGTTTCTATATTTAACCATTTTCCGTTTAAACTTATTTTAATATTTTCTTTTTTAAAGCCAGGAACATCAATTAATATAGCATAATAATTATCAAATTCTTTAATATCTGTTTTCATATAATTTTGATTGGAAAAATGATTGTTTTGTAAATCTTCAAAAAAATTTTCTATTAAATCTTTTTGGTTATCTAATAAAAAAAATGGTAATTGTAATGTCATAAATTATTTCACCTCTTTTTATCTTTTTTAAATTTTTTTAAAATTTCAACATTAAAAATAAAAATAAATAAAAAATTATATTTTATATTTTTTTGTTAAATAAGTAATTAATTTTAAAATTTAAAAAACATAATTGGAATGTTTCTTATGTTTATGATAAATTATAAATTATTTTATTATTTTTTTAAAAAAACTTGAAAATAAATAAAAATATTATTGTTTGAATCATTCCGAAATTTATTTTAACAATTATTTTTTTTAAAGTCAATGTTTTTTTTATTAAAATTTTGAATTTAATTTATCAAATAAATTTATTTATAATTCATGTATAATAATAAATGTGTGTATTCTAAACAAAGATTAAAATTTATTTTTATATATTTTATAATTTAATTAATTAAATAAAAATATAAATATAAATTAAAATAAATTTTTAGAATAACAATATTATTTTTTTTATATTTTAAATTTTATTATTTTATATGGCGGTTATGGCGAAGTGGTTAACGCAGCGGCTTGTGGCGCCGATATTCGTGGGTTCGATTCGGGCGCGAAATGATGCCTAATTATTAGTGATTTAACGCATCACGAATATAATAATATATTCCTTCATATTCTTGGCTTTTGAAACGAAAGAATTAAAAGTTACAGCAAAGAATAAAAGCGGATTGAGGAGAAATTCATATCCAATAAGATTACGCCAGAAGAATGACTCATACGGATAACCTTTGTGAAAAAAGGCTAAATGCAATTAAATGGAGTAATAACTCAACATAAGAGTAATGAATTGAAACTCTTATTCGGAATTTTTTGAAGATTAGGAATTGAATTTTCAAAATATTAAAGTTTTTAAATTTTTTATAAAAAAACTAATTCCGTTCCTACCTTAAACTTTATTCTTCAATGTTATATAGATTGAAGAATTAATTATAAAGGTCTGCATACCTAAATGAGTCGCGTAGATAATTAGAGTAACTTCGATCTTCCTAAACTTCTCTTAGAGAAAAAAATTCTCTGAAAAAAAACACAGAATAGTCTGTGGAAGTAAGGAAAAAGCAAAATCATAGTAGTCGTGAGTAATTCAAAGCTTCTTTTGGAATAAAGAAGTGGACTGACTCACCAAGGCAAAGGGTAATAACCTTTACAAGGCGAAAGAGGAA
>NZ_VBRA02000011.1 GCF_005774685.2 Texas Phoenix palm phytoplasma
ATTTTCCTTCTCTTTATAATTAAAATTTTTTTTAATTTTGTTTATATGTGTGAAAAAAAATAAAAAAAATTCAAAAAATCAATAAATTTACTAATTAGTTATCATCCTCCTATAAGCTTCATGAAATAAATAATCTACTCTCTTTGATAATTCATATTCTTTCAATTCAAGAGTTAAAATTTCTAAAAATAATTCATTTATAACATTTCTAAAAAAACTAGAATTTTCAAAAACAGGATTAGTAAAAAAACCAATATTATCTTGAGAATTAGCAACCGGTAAAGCAAAATCTATTAGAAATTTATTTTTTAACAATTCAATTCCCAATTCATTTACTTTTTCTTTATTATTTAAATTATTATGAATATCTTCTTTTAATTTTTTTATATAAGAATTTATTTCTTCTTTTTTTTCGTTAAAAAATTTCAAAACATCTTTTCGAACTATAATCAAACCACCTTTTTCTTCAATGATTTTATTATAAGTTTGTTCAGATATTAAATGTTTCAAAAATAACCAAGACGCTAACATTTCATCTTGATCTTTAGAATAAAATAAATTTACATTTGAACCTTGTAAAAGATTTTTAAAATGTGGTTCAGAATTAAATTTATTTTATTCTAAAGATCAAGATGAAAATAACGTCTGGATGGCACCCACAAACATTCGTATCTGGCAAACTTATGTCATCATTAGAAAAGAATGGTTTATTATAGTTCGAAGATGTTTTGAAATTTTTAACGAAAAAGAAGAATAAATTCTTATATAAAAATTAAAAGAAGATATTCATAATTTAAATAACAAGAAAAACAGGCAGGAATAGTATTAAAAACAAATTTCTTAACACCAGTGCTAATTCTCAAGATAATATTGGTTTAATCCTGTTTTGAGATTCGGATTTAGAAATGTTATAAATGAATTATTTTAGAGGTACAACTCTTGGGTGAAAGGGCTATGAGTATCAAAGAGGAATAGTGCTATTTCATGAAGCATAGGAGAGTGATAACTAATTGTAAATTTATTGATTTTGAATTTTATTTTTTCTGCACATAAACAAAATTAAAAAACAATGAAAATGTTAAAAAATAAAATGAGGGAGTGCCCCATTCGAAAATATAGGTGCTGTTCTCTGAGCAGAGAAATAGTCTTCTGGCCTTGGCAATGCAGCTG
>NZ_VBRA02000012.1 GCF_005774685.2 Texas Phoenix palm phytoplasma
GTCATTAAAAAAGCTTTTTTAGTAATTAAATCTATTTGTTGAGGTTCGATTTGATCTAAATTTTTTTCTAAAAAGATATAATTATAAACTATATCGTATATTTTTTTATTTAAATCGTGGAAAAAAGTTTGTACGTAATTTTCTATGTCTTCTTTTATTGTTTCTATAATTTCGTCTAAATTCAAGTTATCATAAAATAATTCTTGTTTAGTTTTTTTTTGAATAATATTCAATAATTTTTCTTTTTCAAAATTTGGTAAATTTATTTGTAAATTTTTATCTATTTCTTTCCATTTTTTTGGAAATATATTTTCTATATTATTGTTTTTGTTTATTTTGAATTTTTTTTGTATATTTTCTAACGATAGTTTATTTCTTTTTGAATTTAATTCATAATTTATTTCATTCAAGGTTTCATTTTCTATTTTATTTTTAATTTCTTTTATTTCTGAATTAGAAAAAATATTATTATTTAAGTTTATTTTTTCTACTAAATTTTTTATTTCTTTTTTTATTGTTTCTTGAGTGTAAACGTTTAATTTTTCTTTTATTTCGTTTGTTATGTTGTTTTTAACTAAATTTAAATTTTCTATTTTATTTTTAAAAGAATTTTCTATTTGTTCTGAAAGTAATTTTTATTAATTCTTTATGTGTCTTCTTCAATATAATTTGTTTCTGATAAAGTTTTTTTCATTATATCGTTTAATAAATCTTTTTTAATTTTTTTTATATAATTTGATATTGTGGATTCTAATTCAGGTTGGTTGTTTTCTGTTTTTAAAGAAATTTTTAATAATTCTTGTTCTAAAGTATTATTTTTTAAAAACTTATATTTATTTGAAAATTCATTTATTAATTGATTAGCAATTTGTTGGTTATGATTTATTTTTTCTAAATTCCAAATAAAATACATTTTAGAAATTTTTTTTGAGATACCTAAATTTATAATATCTTCAAAAGAAGTAATATACAAAAAAATTCAAAATAAACAAAAACAATATAGAAAATATATTTCCAAAAAATGGAAAGAAATAGATAAAGGAATTACAAATAAATTACCAAATTTTGAAAAAGAAAAATTATTGAATATTATTCAAAAAAACTAAACAAATTATTTACAATGCTTGAATTTAGACGAATTATAGAAGCAATGAGAGACATAGAAGGTACGTGCAAACTTTTTTTCCACGATTTAAATAAAAAGCACGATATAGTTCTCAGTATAATCTTTTAAGAAAAAAATTAGATCAAATCGAAGGTATCAATAAATATCTAGATACTAAAAAGCTTTTGACAGAGGCTGACAATAACTCCTAACGTAAATGAAAAATCAAATAGTGAAAACATTCTTTGTAGAAAAAAAAAAGAGCAAACGTTCCTCAAGAAAATAATAAAAAAATAAAATTTAGTAGAAAAAATAAACTTAAATAATAATATTTTTCTAATTCAGAAATAAAAGAATTAAAAATAAAATAGAAAATGAAACCTTGAATGATAAATAAATTATGAATTAAATTCAAAAGAAATAAACTATCGTTAGAAAATATACAAAAAAAAAATTCAAAATAAACAAAAACAATAATATAGAAAAATATATTTCAAAAAAATGGAAAGAAATAGATAAAAATTTACAAATAAATTTACCAAATTTTGAAAAAAATTATTGAATATTATTCAAAAAAACTAAACAAGGAGTATTTTAGATAGCAGATTTAGACGAAATTATAGAAACAATAAAAGAAGACATAGAAAATTACGTACAAACTTTTTCCACGATTTAAATAAAAAATATACGATATAGTTTATAATTATATCTTTTAGAAAAAAATTTAAGATCAAATCGAACCACCAACAAATAGATTTAATTACTAAAAAAAGCTTTTTAATGACAAAGAACGAC
>NZ_VBRA02000013.1 GCF_005774685.2 Texas Phoenix palm phytoplasma
GTGGCTCAAAATAACATGAAAAACAAGCAGTTTTGTCAAATGAATCTAATATTAAAATTTGAATTTTATATTTCAAAAGAATTATCTATCAGCAGTTAATTCATATTTAATAGATATGTGCCCAATATTTAAATTTTTAATAAATTATTAAAACAGTTCAAACATATTTAAACTTCTTTGGTTTTTTGATAAAACATTAAAACAAGCATCAGCATTTTATGTTTATACACATTAAAATTAAATATAGCACAAAATTTTGAATGGGAGATGCTATAGTTAAAATTTTGATTTACAATATTTGTTTGTTTATTTCAAAATAACCGCCATCGGTATTATGTGTTTCATTTTTTGGATTTGTAAATTTATTATTATTTATTTTTATTTCTTTTCCAAAATTAGATTTTAAATTTAGTATAAATTTTGCAGCTTAAATATTTTTTGGTGGATTAACGCCCATACAAAATAATTCAGTTTATATATGTATAATTTTGGATTATTTAAATCAAATGATGCAAGTTTTTTTCCTTCTTTAATGATAGTGAAAAAAAGAGAAATCCAATTAATTTGTCTTGACCAAAAGCTTACAAAAGTAACCGAAAATATACCTATACAAAAATTTAATATAGTTAATAATAAAGAAATATCTTTTTTTTTATAAATTGATAAATATTTCGCTATAATATCTACTCCTCCTGTAGAACTTCCTATTTTTATACAATAACCACATATTAAACCATTTAATATTGCGCCTATTAGAACTCTCATTAAAGAAGGAAAAAAACTTGCATCATTTGATTTAAATAATCCAAAAAAATTATGCATATTGTATAAATAACCATTTGGATTATTTATTGTAAACGTTAATCCACTTAAAAAGAATATTAATAAAATACTATTTATTAAAGAATTTATACTAAATTTAAAATCTAATTTTGGAAAAGAAATAAAAATAAATAATAATAAATTTACAAATCCAAAAAATGAAGCCGCAAAAATACCATTAAATGATTTATTTTTAGTAAAATCAAATAAATCAATATAAATCAAAATTTTAGCTATAGCATCTCCCATTCCATGAATTCCTGTGCTGTATAACTGAATTTTATAATCTCCACTCATAAACATTACATCTGTTAATGTGTATAAAAAACATAAGAATGCTGATAAAAAAATTGTTTTAATGTTTTTTTTATCAAAAAGAGTAATTTTTAAAAGTTTTAAGTATGATTTTTTTGTAATTTTTTGAATTTCTTTATATTTAATGAATTTGATAAAAAATTTAAATATTGTTTTATATCTATTAAATATGAATTAACTGTATTTTTGATAAAGATAATTCTTTTGAAATATAAAATCTAAATTTTTTTAATATTAGATTCATTTATTTTAAAACTTT
>NZ_VBRA02000014.1 GCF_005774685.2 Texas Phoenix palm phytoplasma
GAGCTCAGATAGATAAGATTAAATATCCAAAAGTTGTTTTAAAAATGTTAAAAAAAGCTTCAAATTTAACTTTATTAGAAGGATTAGTTTACAATTTTATTATAGAAGATAATAAAGTTAAAGGAGTTAGATTAGAAAATGGAAAAATTATTTATAGTAAAACTGTTATTTTAACTACTGGAACTTATTTATCTAGTAATATATTAATAGGTGAAAAAAGAATAATTTCAAAACCAAATTCTTTTTTTAATTGATAGCTAATATTATGAGTAGTAGGAGCATTATTAGGTCCTGAAATTATTCTTTTTTCACCTATTAATATATTACTAGATAAATAAGTTCCAGTAGTTAAAATAACAGTTTTACTATAAATAATTTATTACAGTTACTTGGTTTTTTACATTATAATTAGGGGAAATAAAAAATTTCTAAATTATAAAAAAATTATGGGATGAATTAATTTTTAAAGTTAAAAACATTTTAGGGCAAAATGTTTTTGATGATATGTTAAAGATAAAACGAATTTGAACCTTTAACAAAGATTAAAGAAAAAAATAAGTAAGAAATTAATAAGCAATTAAATAAAATTTATTTTCTATTTTTTTATTTTATTTATTAATTAAAAATATAAATATAAGGATTATAAGAGGAAATAAAAAATGTTTTTTGAAAGTATTGTTATTGGTGGCGGTCATGCAGGAGTTGAAGCTGCTTGGACTTTATCTAAAAAACACAAAACTTTATTAATCACGGGTAAATTAAATAAAATTGCTTTTATGCCTTGTAATCCTTCTATTGGAGGCCCTGCTAAAGGAGTTGTCGTTAGAGAAATAGATGCTTTAGGTGGATTAATGGGTAAAGCTGCAGCTTTGCCCGTGTCCACCTAAGCATCTGTTTCAGCATTAACTCCTAGCAAGGGTCAATAGAAGGATTACAAGGCATAGCTGGGCCCCATTTATTACCGTGATCAATAAGTTTGTGTTTTAGATGAAAGTCAAGCATCCAACCTGCACTGACCTCCTGTGTAATACTCAAAAAACATTTTTATTTCTCTTATATCCTGCTATTCTGTACCAATTAATAAATAAAATAAAAAATAGAGAAAACAAATTTTATTTAATATTATTAAATTTCTTACTTATTTTTTTCTTTAAACCTCTTTGTTAAAGGATTCAAGATAGTTTTATCTTTTAACAATATCATCAAAAAAACGACCACATACAAATGTTTTAACTTTAAAAATTAATTCATCCCATAATTTTTTATGTTTAAATTTTATTTCCTAATTATAATAAAAAAACAAAACAAAAATAAAATTATTTATAGTAAAACTGTTATTTTAACTACTGGACTTATTTATCTATTAATATATTAATAGAGTGAAAAGAATAATTTCAGGACCTAATAATGCTCCTACTCATAATATTAGCTATCAATTAAAAAAGAATTTGGTTTTTGAAATTGAGTATTTTCACCCCCTATTAATATATTACTAGATAAATAAGTTCCAGTAAGTTAAAAATAACAGTTTTACTATAAATAATTTTTCCATTTTCTAATCTAACTCCTTTAACTTGTGTCTTCTATAATAAAATTGTAAACTAATCCTTCTAATAAGTTAAATTTGAAGCTTTTTAACATTTTTAAAACAACTTTTGGATATTTAATCACCATCTCTGAGCTCTTAAACTTCTAACAGCTGGACCTTTGGAAGTATTCAACATTTTCATTTGAACCCCGAAGAATCTGCAGCCTGACCATCCACCTCCATTCACAAAAACAAAAAGCTGGTCTGCTTCTGCTGCTCCCACCA
>NZ_VBRA02000015.1 GCF_005774685.2 Texas Phoenix palm phytoplasma
GCCAGCGTGGCTGTTAAGTAGCCAAGATGCTGATACCTGATGTACTGTGGCTTGAAACAAATCATTTTTTTAACTGAGATGGAATTTTCACCCCAGTGTCAAAATATTTATTTAATTTTTCTAATAAAATTGAGAGAGCTGTTAGAATCTTTTTATTATGTAGCTGATAGGAATGAATGATGAACAGTTATTTTTTCTTTGAAAATAAAGCATTTTTCAACAGTTTATAACAAAATAATTTTTTTTTATCTAAAAAAATGAAAATTAAAAATAGCCCTTTTAAAATATATCAGGCTTACCCTTCTAATTTTAGAACTTATTAAAAATACAGTATCCAAATTTTTCCAGATTTACAAATTATCACTTTGAATTAAAATTATTATTAATCAAATCTTGAGTTTGATACAATAGTAGGTATTAAAGATAACGACATACAATAAAATAAATAAAAATTAACAGGATTTTCTGGTAAAAAGAACTATGAGTTGATACAGTACAATAGCTTTAGCAATTAAACAAACTTTTTTTTGCAAAAGAAGTGCATGAAAAAATAGCTTTGCACAAAATATGTCTTTCCTTTATTCTAAATGATAAATATTAGATAACTAAAATTTCAACTACTTACTTTCTGATTATTTTCATTTGTAACATAAGCAATTTTTTTTTTTTGCTTCCATAAATTCTTTTCTTCTTCTCTATATCAAATGCAAAATTTATTATTTACTGATACTATTTTGCCTCTTATCTTTAAAAATCTTTTGTTTTAGTTAATGCTATGAGTAGAGATTTGTTTTAGACAAGAACGTGTTAATTAGCTAATTATAATTTTAAAAGATTTTATACATTATTGTTTTTTATTTTCTTTGAGTAAGTTTTTTTGATAAATTAATAATTTTCAAAATTTTGTTAGCCAAACAAAATATTTTATATAAATATGTGAAAGGATTTATATTGAAAATTTTACTTATAAATGATGTGGAACTGGTTATTATGGTTATCAAAAACAAACAAACCAAGATTATTCAGTGTTGTCTTATTTAAATTAACAAATATCTTGTTATATTATGCATCATGCTGAAGGTCAGTTACATTTTTCTTATCATTTTTATTTTGAATGTAGTTGCACCCTTATTTAAATAAAATTTTACCTGAATCTGTTAAAATACTGACATAAAATTATAAATACAATTTTTTCATAGCGCGTTGTGGTCTGAATCGTGGCCTCATAGTCATGTTTTTTTTCTTCTAAAACCTTAAATCCTTTTAATATTGTCTGTGCCTATTTGACTTACATTTGAAAAATTTTCAGCTGGGCAGTTTATGAACATGATTTTCATTTACTAATAAAGATAAAAATAAACAATAAAGGCTTTATCGTTCTTTTTTGCAGAAACAGAAGAAAATACATTTTATTTTTCATTGAAAAAGGTTTTTTGTAATGATTTTATTTTAGTTGATTTTATCTCAAATTGAAAAACAAAGTTATTTAACTGAATTGCACATACACAAATTTACTGTGTTGCTAGCTGTATCTCACAAAGGTTTATATTTTAAGTAAAATTTCTTTTATTTAAAACAAAGAAAGAAGAATAATAACAATGTTTATTCTTTGAAAGGTGTGAGAATTATTGTGAAAAACTACTTTCTTATTTAAAATTATCCAATAATTATGAAGTTATTTTACCAGGTTTGGAGATGGAATTTTCACCAGTGTTTATTTTTATTTAATTTTTTCTAATAAAATTGATATAATACAGTAGACAGGTGTAAAGCTGACAGAAATGAACATTTACGAACAGTTATTATTCCTTCTTTGGAAATAGTTGTTGTGATCGATATTTAGATTCTTCTATTGTTTATCAAGGATTGTTATGGAGCAGCTGTGGCTAAAAAAAAAATTAATTATAAAGCTTTTAAATTACCAAATATTACTTTTTATTTAGATTTAGATCCTAAAATAGCATTAGAAAGATTATATAAAAAATAGAAAAGATAAGATAGAATATTTCGATTTAAAAGATTTACATAATAGAATAAGACAAGGATATTTCACAAAGATTTAAATATCCTTGTCTTATTCTATTATGAAATTGTAAATCTTTTAAATCGAAATATTCTATCTTATCTTTTCTATTTTTATATAATCTTTCTAATGCTATTTTAGGATCTAAATCTAAATAAAAAGTAATATTTGGTAAATTTAAAAAAGCTTTATAATTAATTTTTTTTAGCCATTTTTCTTCTGCTCCACCAACAAATCCTTGATAAACAATAGAAGAATCTAAATATCGATCACAAACAACAATTTTTTTATTTTCCAAAGAAGGAATAATAACTGTTCGTAAATGTTCATTTCTATCAGCTGCATATAATAAAGATTCTGTAATTATATCAATTTTATTAGAAAAATTAAATAAAATATTTTTTATTTTGGAATTGAAAATTCCATCTCCCGGTTCCTTGGTTAAAATAACTTCATAATTATTAGATAATTTTTTAAATAAAAATTTTGATAAAGTAGTTTTTCCTGTAGATTCTCCACCTTCAAAAGAAATAAACATTGTTATTATTCTTCTTTCTTTGTTTTAATAAAAAATTTTACTTAAATATAAACCTTTAGCGGGAGCAGCAAAAGAACACTTTTGATTTGTATTCAAATTATTGTATCTATTAATTCAGTTAAACTTTTTGTTTTTTTCCAATTTGAATTAAAAATCCAACTAAAATAAAATCATTTTTTAAAAACCTTTTCCATGAAAAAATAAAAATATATTTTCTTCTGTTTCTGCTAAAAAAGAACGATAAATTTTTTTTATTGTTGATTTATTTTTATCTTTATTATTAGTAAATAAAGAAAAATCATGTTTACCTTCGCAAAAACATATTGCTTTAGAAATTTTTTCAAAATCAATAGAATCAAAATAAACTTTTAAACAATAATTAAAAGGATTTAAAGGTTTTTTAGAAAAAACATATTTATAAATTTTTGATTTAGAATTATAACGCGCGTGAAAATTATTATTTACTAATTTTATATCAATTATTTTAATAGATTCAGGTAAAATTTTATTTAAATTAAATTTTAATACATTTTCAAAAATAAAAAATGATAAAGAAAAATGAACAACTTGACCTTCAGCATGAACACCTTTATCTGTGCGACTAGCAGCAAAAGTTTTAATTGGTTTTTTTGTTAATTTAAATAAAGATTTTTCCAAAACCGACTGAATAGTAATTAATTTGGTTTGTTTTTGTTTTTGATAACCATAATAACCAGTTCCATTATAACTCAAAATCATTTTATAAGTAAAATTTTTCAATATAAAAAATCCTTTCACTATTTATATAAATATTTTGTTTAATTTAATAAAATTTTGAAAAATTATTAATTTATCAAAAAAAACTTATCAAAAAAAATAAAAAAACAATAATTAATATAAAATAATCTTTTTTTAAAATTTTATAATTAGCTAATTTAGTACGTTCTTGTCCTAAAACAAATCCTCTACTTTCCATAGCATTAGCTAAAACAAAAGATTTTTTAAAAGATAAAATAAAAATAGGTATCAATAGAGAAATTAAATAATAAATTTTTATTTGATAGAAGGAAAAGAATTTATAGAGCAAAAAAAAAAAATTGCTATTGAATTGATTTATGAATTTTTGAAAACTGAAAACCAATCAGAAAAAATTAAGAAATTGGATTGAAAAATTTTAGTTATCCTAATATTTATCATTTAGGAATAAAAGATGAAGAAATCAAAAAGAACATATTTTGAATATGCAGTAATATTTTTTCATACTTCTTTTGCAAAAAAAAAAAAGTTTGCTTTAATTGCTAAAGCTGAAAATATATCAAGCTTCTCATAGTTTGCTTTATTTTTTAGAAAATCCTGTTAATGAAAATTTTTTATTTATTTTATTAACTAGTAATCGTTATCTTTTAATACCTACTATTGTATCAAGAGCTCAAGTTTTTTCTTTAGATTTGATTAATAATAAAAATTTTAATTTAGAAAGTGATGATTTTTTAATTAATAAATCTGATAAAGAAAATTTGGATTATTATTTAATTTTTTTATTTAATCGTTCTAAAATTAGAGAATCAAATTTTGTATTAAGTTCATATTATTGTAATTTTAAAAAATTTTTTTTGTTTTTTTTGGATAATTTTCCATTTTAGATAAAAAATTATTTTTATTTATAAGAAATATTTCAGAAGAATGTAAAATTTTTTAAAGATTTTTATTTATTTTCCAAAGAAGGAATAATAACTGTTCGTAAATGTTCATTTCTATCAGCTTTTACATAAATAAAGATTCTGTAATTATATCAATTTTATTAGAAAAAATTAAATAAAATATTTTTATTTGGAATTGAAAATTCCATCTCCCGGTTCCTTGGTTAAAAAAATGATTTGTTTCAAATTTTTTTAATTTCATCAGG
>NZ_VBRA02000016.1 GCF_005774685.2 Texas Phoenix palm phytoplasma
TTAGGTAGAGAAAAAATTAAAGATTTTTTAATTCAAAACCCAGAAATATTAGAAGATTTAAAAAATAAAATAAAAAATTATAATAACAAAAAACATAATAATTTAAATAATTTAATTTAAAAAAATAAAAAGGGGTTGTAAAAATGAAAAATAATAAAAAAACATTATATGATGGAGCTAATTGGAATAAATTAGAAGATAGTTATACACAACATTTTTACGAACAAAATTTAAGCCAGTTTTGGCGTCCTGAAGATATTAGTCTGCAAAGCGATTTAAACATATGGAATAATTTATCTCCACAAGAAAAAAAATCTTATTCAAGAAATCTTTTAGTTTTAACTTTTTTAGACACATATCAAGGAGATATAGGAATGCCAGTTATTCTGCGTTCTTGTTTGCCGCACGAACGTAAAAAAAAGCTACTTTAAATTTATACAAGACAATGGAAGAAATGCAGGTTCATGCGGCTTATTCAAATATATTTACAACTTTTAAATAAAAAGAAATTGAAAAATTATTTTTATGGGGAGAAAACAAAAAAATGACTAAAATATATTGAATTATATTGTAGGGGAAATATATATGAACAATTAGACAAAAATATTATAATAATGAAAAAAAATCAGGAATAATATTTTTGATAATGATTTATTTAATCAAATAAAATGAAGAGTATGGTAGCATCTGTTTTTTAGAAACTTGGATTGGCCCTATAGTGAATTAAATTATTCATATATTTAAATCGCTTTGCAGACTAATATCACTTCAGGACATATTAAAACTGGCTTAAATTTTGTTCGTAAAATATTTGTGTACTAACTATCTTCTAATTTATTCAATTAGCTCCATCATATAATGTTTTTATTATTTTCATTTTTACAACCCTTTTTATTTTTTTAAATTAAAATTATTTAAATTATTATGTTTTTGTTATTATAATTTTTATTTTATTTTTCGTCTTCTAATATTTCTAGGGTTTTAGTTAAAATCTTTAATTTTTCTCTACCTTGACCCATTTTTTATCTATAATTTTAGCCAATTCAGGAGAAAAAGCTTTAGATATAGTAGAAACAATTAATTAAAAGCGGAATTATGAGTTTAATAGTAGTACGATTCAGTAGCAGCTTTAACGCCTGAAGCTGAACTAAAAAGGAGAGTGGAGATTCTTTTATGAGTTTACATGCTAGAATGATGGGACAAGCAATGAGAAAACCAATCTACTATAATTTCTAAGGCTAATACAATTATTTATATATATAAACCAATTAAGAGAAAAAGTTGGCTTGGTTTATGGAAACGAAATAACTCCAGGAGAAAAGCACTAAAATATTTTTCTTCTCTAGATTAGATATTAGAAAAACAGATGCTACCATGCACTCCATTTTATTTGATTAAATAAATCATTATCAAAAAATATTATCTTGATTTTTTTCATTATTACTAATATTTTTGTCTAATTATTATATATTTCCTGATATAATTCAATATATTTGAATATTTTTTGTTTTTCTCCCCATAAAAATAATTTTTCAATTTCTTTTATTTCGAAAAATTGTAAATATATTGAATAAAGCTTTTCGCATGTTGCATTTTCCATTGCTCCCATAAAGATTCAGTAACTTTTTACGATGTTCGTGCAGCAAACAAGAACGCAGAATAACTGGCATTCCTATATCTCCTTGATATGTGTCTAAAAGTTAAAACTAAAAGATTTCTTGAATAAGATTTTTTTCTTGTGGAATAAGAATTATTCCATATGTTTAAACCAACTGCAGACTAATATCTTCAGGACGCCAAAACTGGCTTAAATTTTGTTCGTAAATGTTGTGTATAACTATCTTCTAATTTATTCCAATTAGCTCCATCATATAATGTTTTTTTATTATTTTCATTTTTTACAACCCCTTTTTATTTTTTTAAATTAAATTATTTAAATTATTATGTTTTTGTTATTATTATAATTTTTATTTTATTTTTTAAATCTTCTAATATTTCTGGGTTTCCATAAACTAAGCCAACTTTTTCTCTTAATTGGTTTATATATATAACAATTGTATTAGTTTTAGAAATTATAGTAGATTGTTTTCTCATTGCTTGTCCCATCATTCTAGCATGTAAACCCATAAAAAGAATCTCCAATTTCTCCTTTTAGTTCAGCTTCAGGCGTTAAAGCTGCTACTGAATCTACTACTATTAAACTCATAATTCCGCTTTTAATTAATTGTTCTACTATATCTAAAGCTTTTTCTCCTGAATCGGGTTGGGAAATTATAAAGATAAAAAAATAGGTCAAGGTAGAGAAAAAATTAAAGATTTTTTAATTCAAAACCCAGAAATATTAGAAGATTTAAAAAATAAAATAAAAAATTATAATAACAAAAAACATAATAATTTAAATAATTTAATTTAAAAAATAAAAGGGGTTGTAAAAATGAAATATTAAAACGTTATATGATGGAATTTCAAATTTGGAATGAGGTGAAGATAGTTATACCACAACATTTACGAACAAATTAAACCAGTGCAACGTCCTGAAGACGTGTCTGCAAACATTTAAACATAATAGATCTCCACAGAAAAAAATCTTATTCAGAATCTTTTGGTTTAACTTTTAGACACAGGAGTGCTGGAATGCCAGTTATTCTGCGTTCTTATTTGCCACACGAACATCAAAAAAGCTTACTTTAAATTTATGGGAGGCAATGGAAAAATGCAGTTCAGCTGATAATGCTATTTACAACACAAATAAAAGAATGAAAAGAATGATTTTATGGGGAGAAAAACAAAAGATATTCAAGTATATTGAATTATATGACAACAAATATATGAACAATGAACAAAAGAAATATTATAATGTGAAAAGTAAGATTAATATTTTTGATAATGTTTATTTAATCAAATAAAAATGGAAAGCATCATTTTTCTATCTAGAGGGAAAAATAACACAGTGCATATAATTAATTTATATATATGGCTGGTGTATTAGTTTTAGAGGTTACTCCAGTGGATTGTTTCTCATTGCTTGTCATCGACCACAACGTAACAGGCCCATCAAAAGAATCTCAGACTCACGCGAGTTCGGCTCGAGGCGTTGAGCTGCTGCTGGTGCGCTGCTGTTGCCATCTGCGCGCCTGCCTCACAGATTTCAGGGTGAAAATTATAAGGTAAAAATAGGTCAAAATGAAAGAAAAATTAATTTTTTAATTCAAAACCCAGAAATATTAGAAGATTTAAAAAATAAAATAAAAAATTATAATAACAAAAAACATAATAATTTAAATAATTTAATTTAAAAAAATAAAAAGGGGTTGTAAAAATGAAAAATAATAAAAAAACATTATATGATGGAGCTAATTGGAATAAATTAGAAGATAGTTATACACAACATTTTTACGAACAAAATTTAAGCCAGTTTTGGCGTCCTGAAGATATTAGTCTGCAAAGCGATTTAAACATATGGAATAATTTATCTCCACAAGAAAAAAACCAAGTTTCTAAAAAAACAGATGCTACCATACTTTTCCATTTTATTTGATTAAATAAATCATTATCAAAAATATTATCTTGATTTTTTTTCATTATTATAATATTTTTGTCTAATTGTTCATATATTTCTACAATATAATTCAATATATTTTGAATATTTTTTTGTTTTTCTCCCCATAAAAATAATTTTTCAATTTCTTTTTTATTTAAAAAAGTTGTAAATATATTTGAATAGCTTTTCGCATGAACTGCATTTTCCATTGCTCCCATAAAATTTAAAGTAGCTTTTTTTTGATGTTCGTGCGGCAAACAAGAACGCAGAATAACTGGCATTCCTATATCTCCTTGATATGTGTCTAAAAAAGTTAAAACTAAAAGATTTCTTGAATAAGATTTTTTCTTGTGGAATAAATTAATCCCATATGTTTAAATCGCTTTGCAGACTAATATCTCAGGACAAACTAACTTCAGCCTGTTCGTAAATGTTATTAACCTTCCATCTTCTAATTTATTCCAATTAACTCCATCTTCTGTCGACTTTTAATATTTTTTTCATTTTACAACCCCTTTATTTAAAATTAAATTATTATTATGTTTTGTTATTATAATTTTATTTTATTTTAAATCTTCAATATTTCTGGGTTTTGAGCAAAAAATCTTTAATTTCTCTACTATATTTATTTTTTTAACTTTATAATTTCCCAACCCGATTCAGGAGAAAAAGCTTTAGATATAGTAGAACAATTAATTAAAAGCGGAATTATGAGTTTAATAGTAGTAGATTCAGTAGCAGCTTTAACGCCTGAAGCTGAACTAAAAGGAGAAATTGGAGATTCTTTTATGGGTTTACATGCTAGAATGATGGGACAAGCAATGAGAAAACAATCTACTATAATTTCTAAAACTAATACAATTGTTATATATATAAACCAATTAAGAGAAAAAGTTGGCTTAGTTTATGGAAACCCAGAAATAACTCCAGGAGGAAAAGCACTAAAATATTTTTCTTCTCTAAGATTAGATATTAGAAAAACAGAATTTTTAAAAGAAGAAAATAAAATTATAGGTTTTAAATCTAATGTTAAAATAGTAAAATCAAAAGTTTCATCACCTTTTAAAATAGCTAGTTTAGAAATAATATACGGAGAAGGAATTTCAAAAACAGGAGAAATATTAGATTTATCTGTTGAATTAGATCTAATACAAAAAAATGGTTCTTGGT
>NZ_VBRA02000017.1 GCF_005774685.2 Texas Phoenix palm phytoplasma
GTTCAGCAAATAACGAAAATCAACATTATCAAAAGGCAATGTAAACAAGAAAAATCATAAATTAAATTTAAAAACAAAATTTGAATCGGTAATAAGGAGCAAATTTTAAAAATAAAAAATACCAAAACGGCAAAATATTACCAAAATTAGATGATAAAAATCAGAACAATATACTTCATCATATTATTGTAAATTTTACGACTTTCAAATTGCATCTTTTAAAACATTTTAAGCATCCTTAGATAAAAGAATAATATCTGTGATTCTTTTACTTTATATCTACTTCAGATCTGAAATAGATAAATTAGCAATTTGCATAGCAGGAGCATCATTAATTCCATCTCCCATAAAACCAACAATATTATTTTTATTTTTAAATACAGAAACAATACGAGATTTTTGTTCTGGATTCAATTTAAATAAAATATCTATGTTCAATAATTTAGTATATAATTCTTCATCATCCATTTTATCTATTTCTGTAGATTCAGGCGTAGATATAGCAAAAGAATCTGCTGATATTATTCTTTTATCTAAGGATTTAAATGTTTTAAAAGATGCAATTTTAGAAAGTCGTAAAATTTACAATAATATGATGAAGTATATTAAATTTACTTTATCATCTAATTTCGGTAATATTTTAAGCGTTTTGGTAGCTTTTATTTTTAATTTGTTCCTTTATTGCGATTCAAATTTTGTTTTAAATTTAATTTATGATTTTTCTTGTTTAGCATTTGCCTTTTGATGAAAATAGTGATTCTCATTAAACTCTCCGTAAATAAAATTTAAAAAAATTATTAATTTTATGTTTTTATTTGGATTTATTGCTTTTATTTTGATTTATTGTTTGTTTTTGGTTTATATTTTATATATCAAAAATAAATTATAATTTTTGATCCAATTACATTTTAGAACAAGTTGGTTTATTTTTTCTATTTTTACTCAAATTTTAACTACTTTTTGATTTTGAGAACAGATAATTTTATTAAAAAGATTCTAAAATTTCCATAATAAACCTACTTTTTCTATTTTTTAAACAGTATATTGCTGTTTTTGGTTAGTATTGAATTTTTAGTAGTTTTTATATTTTAAAAATATTTTTTAATTTTAAAATATACTATTTTTAATATTATTATTATTTTTTTACGGAATATGTTTGATTTTTGCTAAAAATATTTTAAAATATAAAAAACTACTAAAAATTCAATATATAAAAGCTGTAAGCTCTTCACAGAAAAGTAGATTTATTATGGAAATTCACAAATCTTTAATAAAATTATCTGTTCTCAAAATCAAAATAGTTTGGTAAAACAGAAAAATACTAAATATTGGATCATCAAAAAATTATAATTTATTTTGATATATAAAATATAAACAAACAAACAAGCAAATCAAAAAATAAGCAATAAATATCAAATAAACATAAAATTAATAATTTTAAATTCCATTTACGAAAGAGTTCTTAAATAACGAGAATCAACATTATCAAAAGGCAATGCTAAACAAGAAAAATCATAAATTAAATTTAAAACAAAATTTGAATCGGTAATAAAGGAACAAATTTTGTTTTTAAATTGGTATATTTCTTGTTTAACATGCTGCTGATAATGTTGATTCTCATTGTGGAGCTCCTCTTTAAATAAATTTGAAAAATTATTAATTTTATGTTTTTATTTGGATTTATTGCTTTTATTTTTTGATTTATTGTTTTGTTTTGGTTTATATTTTATATATCAAAAAATAAATTATAATTTTTGATGATCCAATTACATTTAGAACAAGTTGGTTTATTTTTTTTTTCTATTTTGCTCAAATTTTAACTATTTTGATTTTGAGAACAGATAATTTTATTAAAGATTCTAAAATTTTATAATAAACCTACTTTTTCTATTTTTTAATAGTATATTTGCTGTTTTTTTGGTTAGTATTGAATTTTTTTAGTAGTTTTTATATTTTAAAAATATTTTTAGCAAAAAAATCAAACATATTCCGTAAAAAAATAATAATAATATTAAAAAAATTATATATTTTAAATTAAAAATATTTTTAAAATATAAAAAACTACTAAAAAATTCAATACTAACCAAAAAAACAGCAAATATACCGCCAAAAAATAGAAAAAGTAGGTTTATTATGGAAATTTTAGAATCTTTAATAAAATTATCTGTTCTCAAAATCAAAATAGTTAAAATTTGAGTAAAAATAGAAAAAATAAACCAACTTGTTCTAAATGTAATTGGATCATCAAAAAAATTATAATTTATTTTTTGATATATAAAATATAAACCAAAACAAAACAATAAATCAAAAATAAAAGCAATAAATCCAAATAAAAACATAAAATTAATAATTTTTTTTAAATTCCATTTACGAGGAGTTCTTAAATAACGAAGAAGTCACTTGTAAGCAATGCTAAACAAGAAAAATCATAAATTAAATTTAAAAACAAAATTTGAATCGGTAATAAAGGAACAAATTTTAAAAAATAAAAAGCTACCAAAACGCTTAAAATATTACCAAAATTAGATGATAAAGTAAATTTAATATACTTCATCATATTATTGTAAATTTTACGACTTTCTAAAATTGCATCTTTTAAAACATTTAAATCCTTAGATAAAAGAATAATATCAGCAGATTCTTTTGCTATATCTACGCCTGAATCTACAGAAATAGATAAAATGGATGATGAAGAATTATATACTAAATTATTGAACATAGATATTTTATTTAAATTGAATCCAGAACAAAAATCTCGTATTGTTTCTGTATTTAAAAATAAAAATAATATTGTTGGTTTTATGGGAGATGGAATTAATGATGCTCCTGCTATGCAAATTGCTAATTTATCTATTTCTGTAGATTCAGGCGTAGATATAGCAAAAGAATCTGCTGATATTATTCTTTTATCTAAGGATTTAAATGTTTTAAAAGATGCAATTTTAGAAAGTCGTAAAATTTACAATAATATGATGAAGTATATTAAATTTACTTTATCATCTGGCCTGACAGTATTTTAAGCATTTTATTTCAGCTGTTTTAAGGGCTGTTCACTTCCTCGGTCCAATTTTTGTTTTTAAGCAATTTATGATTTTCTTGTTTAGCGACCTTACCGCCAGAGCTCATAGGTGTTTGTTCTCATAGCGTGATCTGCTGCAAAGCAGTACGCTGGC
>NZ_VBRA02000018.1 GCF_005774685.2 Texas Phoenix palm phytoplasma
TTTTTGTTGTTGATAATAACCAACCCCGTTAAGACCATCAAAGGTGTATTTGGCTTTAATCATTGTGCATTTTATTATCGTCATACATTCATCAATTTTTCAAATTTAGTTTCTTTTAAAAGAGCGGGATTTTCTCTTTTAGTAATTTAATGATTTTCATTGCCGTTAAAACGAAAAATCTAATCAATAAAAAAACTAATAATCCTAAAATAATAAAAAACCGTTTAATTATTTTTTTAATTTTGATCATGGTTATTAATTCCTTTATTAATTCCTTTGGAAAAATTTTTAATGGTACAAACATTCTAACATATCTAACTTTTTAATCAAATTTAAAACTATTTACGGATCCAACTTATTACAGATTTAACTTTATCATTTATGTCATTACTTATTTTATTGATGAATGGTTGGCAAGAGCATTTCCAGGTTTTTTGGTTTTCTATGATTTCTTTAATTTAATTTGTCGGTATTCTGTTTTTTTTTGGGTGTTAATTCATTATTTACGCGTTTCCAACTTTTTTAGTTTTATCGTGATCTTCTCGGTTCTTAGTTTTTCTCTGATAATTTCTATTTCATGACGGATTTCGTTGTTTTCTTCAATTTATCTTCTAGAAGCATTTTCTAAAGCTTTGATTGTTCATTCGAGAACTTTAATATTCAGAACTTATTGAACCTATTTATCAATTTGTTGTTCTAATTCCTCACTTAAGTGATTAATTTCTTCAGTTTGTTGGTTAATGATTTGGTTTAGCTAAGTTATTTCTTTATCTTTTTTGAGAGATAATGGTTTGATATTCCTTTTCTTATTGTTGGAATAATTTTTTTAATTGAGTGATTTTGTCTTTAAGGGTTTGTTTTTTTGTTGTGTGGATATATTTTTTGATTGGTTTATAAGTTAACTCAGGTATCTCTTCTGATAATTCACTAATATCAGCAATATCAATAGCTCCTCCTCGTAAATTCATTTCAATTAAATCTATAAAAGTTCGAGCTTTAGTTTCTTCGTCTTCATCCGTAGAAAAAGCCGATTCATAAATATCTTTAAGAGTTATCTTTTCAACCCTATTATTTTCTGTTTCTGGTTTGACTTCAGTTACTGGTTGAGTAACTGAAGAATAAACCTCTTTGACAGAAGATGTATGAGGTGATATTTTCAAAAAACAATAGGATAAAAAGAAAAATAAAATAAACAGAATAAACATTAAAAACAGAATAAAAAAAATACGAAAATATTTTTTGTTTTTCATATAAATTTCTCCTTAATATTTTCTATTTCTTTTATTCCAAAAATACCAACGCCAAAAAGATTGATATTTTCTATTTGAATCTGAGTAATTTTTTTAATAATTTATTATAAGAATTTGGCTTAAAAAATTTATTTCTATAATTATTTTTCTTATAATATGATTGAGAGTAATTATAATTATATTTTCTATAATTATTTCTGTAATAATTTGTTCTTTTTTTCTTAATAATTGTGCTAAACAATTAAAAGGAAAAGAAATTATTTTAAAGATGTTTTATACAAAAAACAAAAAAATATAAAGATGAAACGAAAAACAGAATACCGACAAATTAAATTTAAGAAATCTTGAAAACCAAAAGAGCCTGGAAATGCTCTTGCCAACCATTCATCAATCAATAAAATAAGTAATGAGCACATAAATGATAAAGTTAAATCTGTAATAAGTTGGATCCGTAAATAGTTTTAAATTTGATTAAAAAGTTAGATATGTTAGAATGTTTGTACCATTAAAAATTTTTCCAAAGGAATTAATAAAGGAATTAATAACCATGATCAAAATTAAAAAAATAATTAAACGGTTTTTTATTATTTTAGGATTATTAGTTTTTTTATTGATTAGATTTTTCGTTTTAACGGCAATGAAAATCATTAAATTACTAAAAGAGGAAATCCCTATTTTAAAAGAAACTAAATTTGAAAAAATTGATGAATGGTATGACGATAATAAAAAATGCACAATGATTAAAGCCAAATACACCTTTGATGGTCTTAACGGGGTTGGTTATTATCAACAACAAAAACTAAACATCTTCCATCTCCACTTTAACCCTGTCCATAAAACTTTATCCATCTTCAAAGATAAACATAACTATGGCAAAATCCAAGAAGCCGAAAATAAAAAACGCCAATCTAATGATTGGTAGATAAAAAAAATTAAAGGAGAATTTATTAATGTTTAAAGTAAAAAAGCAATTTAGTAGTATAATTTATATTTGTTTAATAAGTTTTATAGGATTATTATTTATAATTAATAATAATAAAGTTATGGCAATGAATAAAAATAACTATGAAAGAATAAACAATAAAGATAAAGGGAAAAAAATTGCCAATAATGAACCTATTCTTATTGATGTTAAAGTTACGGAAATGGATAAAAATCAATATGAAAGAATAAACAATAATTGGAAAAAAAATACCAATAATGAACCTAGTAATGTTAAACATGCTAGATTTATGGAAATGGATAAAAATAACCCTGAAACAATAAACAATAAAGATAAAGAGAAACAAATTGACATGAATGAACGTATTAATAATATTAATAATAAATTTATGACAATGGTAATGAAAAACAACAATAAAGATAAAGGGAAACAAATTGCCAATAATGAACCTAGTAATGTTAAACATTACTAGGTTCATTGTGTATTTCAATTATTGTTTATTCTTTCATATTGATTTTTTATCCATTTCCGTAACTTTAACATCAATAAGAATAGGTTCATTATTGTGAATTTTCCTTGCATCTTTATTGTTTATTCTTTCACTTAGTTATTTCCCTTATTCATTGCCATAACTTTATTATTATTAATTATAAATAATAATCCTATAAAACTTATTAAACAAATATAAATTATACACTAAAAATTGCTTTTACTTTAAACATTAATAAATTTCTCCTTTAATTTTTTATCTACCAATCATTAGATTAGCGTTTTTATTTTCGGCTTCTTGGAATTTAATAGTTATGTTTATCTTTAATGGTTTATGGTTCAGAATAAAGTGGAAGATGGAAGATGTTTAGTTTTTGTTGATAATAGCTAACCCGTTAAGACCATCAAAGGTGTATTTGGCTTTTTAATCATTGTGCATTTTTATTATCGTCATACCATTCATCAATTTTTCAAATTTAGTTTCTTTTAAAATAGGGATTTTCTCTTTTAGTAATTTAATGATTTTTCATTGCCGTTAAAACGAAAAATCTAATCAATAAAAAAAACTAATAATCTAAAATAATAAAAAATGCAATGATTAAAGCTGATACTGCTGTGTTGCTAACTGTAATGTATCAACAACAAAACTAGAGGCGCTCCATGTAACCTATCCATAAAACTTTATCCATCTTCAAAGGGTGC
>NZ_VBRA02000002.1 GCF_005774685.2 Texas Phoenix palm phytoplasma
TTATCCTTTTAATTGCATTTAGCCTTTTTTCATAAAGGTTATCCATGCGAGTCATTCTTCTGGCGTAATCTTATTGGATATTTATGAATTTCTCCTCAACCCGCTTTTATTCTTTGCTGTAACTTTTTATTCTTTCGTTTAAAAAGCCAAGAATATGAAGGAACATATTATCATTATGTTCGTGATGCGTGAATTCACTAATAATTAGGCATCATTTCGCGCCCCTAACGCCCCCGTTGCTCTATCCAGCTGAGCTACTCAAACTTTTTCTTATAAAACAACATATATTATACTAGAAATAACATTTTTTTTCAATGCACATAATTATAATTATTCTGCAAAACTTTTAAAAAAACATAATAAAATTTATCAAAAACAACATAATAGTTTAAAATAATAAACCCATTTTTTTCTAACCAATCAATTAAATAATAAATTTTACCCTGACATCCTAATAAAAATTTCTTACCATTATAAGAAGATTTTTTTAAAATATTAATAATTGTATGAGGTCCCATTCCGCAAATTATTGCTAAATCAAATTCTATTTCATTTAAATTAACAAATCCATCACTTAAATAAAATTCTACATTATATTTTTTTAAATTTATCGAGATAGAATTAGACCGTTTTTCTATTTAATAGATATTAATCTAAGCCCCTCACACCACCGAACAAGCAAGTTTCCAAGCATTCGGCGGTTAAACAAGTTTTTTTAAAAACTTGTTTTTCCTCTTTCGCCTTGTAAAGGTTATTAACCTTTGCCTCGGTGAGTCAGTCCACTTCTTTCTTCCAAAAGAAGCTTTGTATTGCTCACGACTACTATGATTCTGCTTTTTCCTTGCTTCCACAGACTATTCTGTGTTTTTTTTCAGAAAATAATTTTCTCTGGGAGAAGTTTAGGAAGATCGAAGTTACTCTAATTATTTACGCGACTCATTTAGGTATGCAGACCTTTTTTTATAATTTAAATTTATTCTTCCATCTATATAACATTAAAGAATAAATTCATTTTAATTTTAAAAAAGGCAAGTTCAAAGTTAGGTTAAAAATAAACCTATTATGTTTTTTTATAAAAAACATTGATAATTTTGAAAATCTTATCAAATTATTTACAAATAACTTTGATGAACAGTTACAATTCATTTCTGTTCAGTAGTATAATTACCCCGTTTATTGCATTTAGCCTTTTTTTATAAAGGTTATCCGTGTAAGTCATTCTTCTGGCGTAATCTTATTGGATATGAATTTCTCCTCAACTCGCTTTTATTCTTTGCTGTAACTTTTCATTCTTTCGTTTCAAAAGCCAAGAATACGAAGGAACACATTATCATTATGTTCGTGATGCGTGAAATCACTAATAATTAGGCATCATTTCGCGCCCTGATAAGCTCTTTTTAAAGGATTAATTTTTATATCAACCGCAATACCTTTGTTAATATATTTTAATTGTAATGCTTTTTTTAAAACTAAACCATGATCTGTGCCAATATCTAAAACAACACTATATCCTTTAATTAATGAAACAATAAACATAATTCTTTTCATTTTTTAATATTATCATACAACATTTTTAATTTATTTTGCTTAGAAGGAGCTCTTAATCTTCTTAAAGCTTTTGCTTCTATTTGACGAATTCTTTCTCTAGTAACGCCAAATTTATTTCCAACTTCTTCTAAAGTATAAATATGTCCATCTAAAAGACCATAACGCATTTTTAAAACTTGTTCTTCTCTATCAGTCAAAGTTTGTTCTAGATATTCATCTATAGTTTTTTTTATCATCTCTCGTAACATATATTCATGAGGAGACATAGCATTAGGATCATTTATAAAATCGCCTAAAGATGAATCATCATCTTCTCTAGTTGAAGCTTCAAGAGAAATAGTTTCTTTTTCTATCATTTGAATATCAATAATTTGTTTTGCTTCAATATTCATTTGTTTCGCTATTTCTTCATTATTTACTTTTCTAGATAAATCTTGTGTTAACTTTCCTCTGCAACGAGAAATTTTATTCATTGTCTCTATAATATGTACTGGTATTCTTATAGTTCTAGCCTGATCAGCAACAGCTCTAGTAATAGCTTGTTTAATCCACCAAGTAGCATAAGTTGAAAGTTTAAAAACACCAGGTCTAAATCTATCAATAGCTCTAGATAAACCTATATTTCCTTCTTGTATTAAATCTAAAAATAAAATTTTTCTACCTATATAACGTTTAGCTAAAGAAACAACTAAACGTCCATTTGCTTCTATTAATTGATTTTTAGCTATAGCTGCTTTTTTTATTAAATCATTATATTCTTCAATTTGTTTTTCTGTTAAAATAATCTCTTTATTATTATGTTGATTGATTTTTTTTTGAGCTTGTCTACCGTCATAAACTATTTGAGTTTTTTCTCTTTCTTCTTCTAAAGTTAATAAAGGAATTTGTCCAATTTCTTTCAAATACATTTTAACAGGATCATCTACTTTAACATTCATAGATAATTCTTTTAATTTTAATTGTTTTTGAAATTCTTCATCTTTTTGAAAAGAATTTTGATTTTCCATATCATATATGTAATAAAAATCATCTAAATGTTTAATGTGAAATCTTTTATTTTTTATTTTTTTATTATTATCATTTACATAAAAAGATTTTATAATTTCTTTATAAAAAAATTCTCTGTTTTTAGAAATGCCATTTAACCATTTCAATTTTTTTTTTAAAAAAAAATTAATATAATTATCTGTATAATTTTGATTTTCTGCTTCTGAATTTATTTGTTTTTTATATAATTGTTTTACTATTTTATTCAATATCATTTTACTTTTACCCTTTATTTTTCTATTTACAATTTGAGAACAATATTCAAATACAAAAAAATTTAAATAATAATTTTTTTTCAAGATTTATTCATTAAAATTATCATTAAAAACATTAAATCTTATATATTCTAAAAATTTTTTATTTTCTAATTCAATATTTTTTAATTCTTGTGTTTTGAATTTCCATTCTCTTAATAATGTTTTTTTTTCATTTTCATTTATTGCTTGAAAAAATTTTTTTTCCATTTTTTCTATATTTTTTTTTATTTTTTTAATTTTTTGTATATTGTGATTTATTTTTAAACTGTTATAAAATGTTTTTAAATCTTCTTGGTTTTTAATTTTTCCTTTTTGAATAAACAAAATATTTTTTTTTATATCTAACAATAATTGAAAAATATCTATTTTATTGTTTAATTTATACAAAATATCTTTATATATTTCAAAAAAATGATCAATATTAATTCCATCATCTTTTTTATCAAAATTTAATTTTGAATCATAATATTTTTGTATTATATCTATAAATTCTAAAATATAAGAATCAATATTATATTGTAAAATATCAGTTCTTACAAAATTAAGATATTCTTTGCTCAAAAATAAATTTGTCAATATATGTATTAAATTTTTATTAATATTTTTATTTTGAATTTTTCTTTGTTCAATCAAAATTAAATTTTCTTTTGTTATTTTTGATTCTGACATTCTAGAACTAAAAATATTTTGAGATTTTTTATTACTTATTTTAAAATTTAATTCTTCAAAAGAAATAGTATTTTTTTCTAAATCAATATATATTTTATATTTATTATAAATCTTTTTAACATAATACAATTGTAATTCATTATCATAAAATTTTAATAAAGACAAAACATTCATCTTAATTTTTTCATCAGAAATTTTATTTTTTCTTAATTCATATATTTTATATAAAATATAATCTTGAGTAATTTCTGATAATAATAAATCATAATAATCATCATAATTTTTTATATTTATATTCATATTAATATATGAATCAGGATCTTGTCCTTCAGGTAAAAATAATATTTTAACCTTAAATTTTTGTTTAATTAATGCTAAAGATATCTTTTGCATAGAACTTTGACCTGCTTGATCGCTATCAAAAGCAACTAAAACATTAAAAACAGAAAGTTTTTTTAATAAAAAAATTTGTTTTAAAGTTAATTGAGTTCCTAAAATAGCTAATGCATTACATTTTCCTATTTTAAAAAGAGAAATTACGTCCAAAAAACCTTCACATAAAATAATTTCTTTTTTTTTTTGAATATTATTTTTATGTTCAAAAATTCTATATATTAAATCACTTTTTTTAAATAAAAAAGTTTCTGAATTAAATAAATATTTAGGGCTATTATTTTCAGATAAATTTATTAAACGACCTGAAAAAGCAACTATCCTCCCTTGTGAATCACTTAAAGGAAAAATCAAACGATTTTTAAAAAAATCACAATATTTTTCTTTTACTTCGTCAAAAAACAATTCTGAATCATTATTTTTTTGAAAATCAATATTTTTGTTCCTAATTAGTCCTAAACGTTTTAATTCTTTTAAAGAATAATTTTTTTCTAATAAATAATTCATTAAATCATTAGATTTTCCTTCAGCATAACCCAATTGAAATTCTTTAATTAAAGAATAATTTAATTTTCTTTCTTTTAGTAAGTAATTTTGTAAAGGATGATTTTCACACTTTAACAAAATAAAATCCAGCTTATTCATATAATATTTATGAGCATCTTGTAAAATTTGATAAAAATAATCATTAGGATTTATAAAATTATTAGGCAACAATAAATTAAATTTTTTAGCTAATTCTTCTATAGCTTGAGAAATAGAAATATTTTTTAATTTATGATAAAAAGTAACAGGTTTGCCTCCTTGATGACAAGACATGCAAAAAGCAATATTTAATTCAGGAGAAACAGAAAAAGAAGGTGTTTTTTCTTTATGAAAAGGACATAAACCCATAAAATTTTTACCTTTTTTAGTTAACTTAATACCTTCTTTATTAACTAATTCATAAATTAATATTTTTTTATTAACTTCAGTTACAAATTGATTATATTTATTATTTTTATTCATAAAATTTATAATATTTCTTGAAAACTATAAAAATATTTTGTTTTCAATATATTCTCTTATATTTTTAATTTCTATTCTAATTTGTTTTAGAGTATCTCTTTCTCTAATAGTTACAGTATTATCTTCTAATGTTTGATCATCTATAGTACAACAAAAAGGAGTTCCTATTGCATCTTGTCTTCTGTATCTTTTTCCAATACTCTGACTACTATCAAAAACAACTTCAAAAAAACAAGAAAATTCTTTTTGCATTTCTTTAGCTTTAAAATAGTGTTTTTTTCTTATTAAAGGTAAAATAGCCATTTTATAAGGAGATAAAAAAGGATGAATTTTCAAAACAGTTCTTTCTGTAGAATCTTGCAATTTTTCAACTTTTAAAGAATCATATAAAATAGCTAAAAATAATCTTTCAACTCCTAAAGACGATTCAATAACATAAGGATAATATTTATTTTTAGTATTTTCATCAAAATACTGTAAATCTTTTTTAGAATGTTGTTGATGAGTTTTTAAATCAAAATCTGTTCTACAAGCTATGCCGCATAATTCATCAAAACCCCACGGAAAAAGAAATAAAATATCTGTTGTAGCAACAGAATAATGACTTAATTCTTTTAAGTCTTGTTCTTTGAAATTAATATTACAAGTTTTTAAACCCAATTTTAACAAAAATTGATAAGAAAATTCTTTCCAAAAAACAAACCATTCTTTATATTTGTTATTTTGACAAAAAAACTCTAATTCCATTTGTTCAAATTCGCAAGTACGAAAAATAAAATTACTTGGAGTAATTTCATTACGAAAAGATTTTCCTATTTGGCCAACACCAAAAGGTATCTTTTTTCTTGTAGAATTTAAAATATTTTTAAAATTAATAAAAATACCTTGGCATGTTTCAGGTCTTAAAAAAACATTATTAGCTTTTTTTTTAACAACTCCTTGATAAGTTTGGAATAATAAATTAAATTCTTCTACTGATGACCAATTTTTAGTTCCTAAAATTTTATTTTCTATTAAATATCTAGACATTTGTTCAAAACTTAAACAATTAGTGTTTATATTTTTATCATTAGAATTGATTAATTGATCCGCTCTATAACGTTTATTAGTATCTTTATTTTCTACTAAAGGATCGATAAATAATTCTAAATGACCAGACGCTTTCCAAACATTAGAATTTAAAATAATGGAACTATCTAACAAAATATTATCCTGTTCTTGAATAAATTTTTTAATCCAAGCTTTTTTTATATTTTGTTTTAATAAACTACCTAAAGGTCCATAATCAAAACTATTTGATAGACCACCATATATTTCACTCCCATAAAAAATAAAACCATATTTTTTAGCAAAAATAATTAAGTCTTTTAATTTTATCATTTAGCGCCTTTCAATAAAAAATAATTTTTTTCTCCTATTTAGAAAAAAATTTAATTTTAAAAAAATTAATAATTTATTTTTTTTGAACTTTAACCCATAAATTTAAATAAATTTTATTATTTAAATATCGATTAATGTCTTTTCTTGCTTCAATACCTATTCTTTTTAATTTGTAACCATCTTTACCAATTAAAATTTTTTTATGACTAGTTTTTGAAACATAAATTAAAACAGAAATTTCTAAAGATGAATCTTTATTATAAATGATATCTTCTAAAATAACAGAACAAATATGAGGTATCTCTTGATGAACAAAATAAAGAATTTTTTCTCTAACAAATTCTGTTATTATTTTTTCTTTAGAAATATCAGTTAAAACTTCTTTAGGGAAATAAAGAGGACCTTCTTCTAACGAAGAAAAAATATTTTTAATTAAAATATCTATATTCTTTTTTTTTAATGCTGATATTGGAATAATATAATCAAAATCAAAAATATTTAAATAACTTAAAATAATTTTATCTATTAATATATTTTTTTTTATATCTAACTTATTAATAACCAAAATAACTTTTTTCTTAAATTTAATTAAATTATTTAAAATTTCTTTTTCTTCTGAACCACATTCTTTTTCTACAACAAATAAACAAATATCAATTTCATTAATATTTTTCCAAATAAGAGAATTTCTTTTCCTATCGGATAAATTATTTTTTTTTTCTTTATAAATTCCTGGCGTATCCACAAAAATCATTTGATATTTTTCATTGTTTAAAATGCCCAAAATATTAAAAACAGTAGTATGTTTTTTATGACTTGTAATAGAAATTTTTTTATTAATTAAACAATTTAATAAAGTAGATTTTCCTACATTAGTAGTTCCTATTAACATAATAAAACCTGATTTAAACATTTTTCTCCTGTAAACTTTAAAAAAAATAATTTTAAAAAATTTCAAAAAATTTTTTTTTCAAAATTATATAAAATTTTTTCTTGTAAAGAAATCATTTTTTCTAAAGATTCTTTATCATTATCATTATATCCTTTTAAATGAAGATATCCATGAAGAGCTAAAAAAATAACTTCTCTTTCAAAACTATGTTTGTAATATAAAGATTGTTCTAAAGCTTGTTCTAAAGAAACAAAAACATCTCCTAAAAAAATATCATCCATTTCATTTTCAAAAGATAAAACATCAGTAACATATTTTTTTTTCAAATAATAAAAATTCATTTCTTCTATTTTTTTATTATTTACAAAAATAATATTTAATTTTTTTTCATCCTCTAAAGAATCAAAAACCTTAGTTATTTCTTTTTTTAATTTAAAAATATTCATTTTAGTTTGATTATATATATGAATAATCATTTTAATGATACTCCTGCAAAATAAATAAAAATATATTAATTTAATTTAAAATATAATAAAAAATAAAAATAATTTTCCAAAAAAATATATAAAATAAAAAAATTCATTTTTTTGGAAAATTATAAAATAAAAATATTACTTTAAATAAATTTTTATTTTAATAAAATTTCTGAAATATTATAATTAATATCTCTTTTTTTTAATATTTTTTCTTCTATTTTTTCTTTCAACACTAGGTTTAATATAAAATTCTTTCTTACGAACTTGAGCTAAAATGCCATCTCTAGAAACACTACGTTTAAAACGTCTTAAGGCTTCTTCTATTGTTTCTTCTTTACGAACAATAATTTTAGTCATTAATTTCTTTTCACTCCTTTTCCAATAAAATTCCAATAAAATTTAAAATTTTAAATAATAAAATAAGATATAATTTTACTTAATCATTAAATAATGATAAAGTTTGAAGATAAAAATAGGAATTATAAAATAATATTAAAATTAATAAAAAAAGAGAATAATTTAAAAAAGTTTCAGAAGGATTTGTTTTATAATTACCATATTGCTCTGCAAAAACATCTATCATACTTTTTTCAGAAGTAAATACAACAACAAAAATAATGAAAATACAAATAAAATATATCATATATTTAGATAATTGAAAAATTTCAAAAAAATTCATCATTACTTCATCTCCTTTAAATTATTTTTTTATTTATATTTTATTTTATAAAACTAAAGCTTTTGAAAAAACATCATCAGCGCTTTCTATAGTAATAATTTCTAACTTATCTCTAACTTCTTTAGGTATATCATCTATATCCTTTAAATTATCCTTAGGAATAAAAATAGTATTTAAACCACTTCTGTTAGCGGCAATAGCTTTTTCTTTCAAACCACCTATAGGTAAAACTGATCCTCTAAGAGTAATTTCTCCAGTCATTCCTATATCTCTTCTAACACATTTTCCTTTAATAACAGAAAAAATAGAAGTAGCTATAGTAACTCCTGCTGAGGGTCCATCTTTAGGAATAGCTCCTTCCAAAAAATGAATATGAAAATCATTAGTATCAAAAATATTATAATCAATTCCTAATTGTTGATAATGAGATTTTAAAAAACTAAAAGCAGTTATTGCGCTTTCTTCCAAAACTTTACCTAAATGTCCAGTCAAAACTAATTTTCCAGTGCCTTTATAATAAGTAACTTCAACAGGTAAAATATCACCTCCTAAAGAAGTATAAGCTAACCCATTAACAAACCCTATTTGATTTTTTGAACTTACTAATAAATGTTGATAAATTATCTTACCCAAAAATTTTTCAATTTTTTCTTTATTTATTTCAATATATTCTACTTTATTCATTAAAATTTCTTTTACTGTTTTACGTATTAAAGTAGCAATATTTTTATTTAAATTTCTTACTCCAGCTTCTTTTGTATAATGCCTAATAATATAAAGGAAAATTTCATCATTTATTAAAAATTGTTCTTTCTTTAAACCATGATCTTTTAATTGTTTAGGTAACAAATGTTCTTTAGCGATTATAAGTTTATCTTGTTCTGTATAAGAATTCAGCTCTATAATTTCTAAACGATCTCTTAATGGTTCAGAAATATTACTTAAATCGTTAGCTGTAGTGATAAATAAAACTTGAGATAAATCAAAAGCTTCTGATAAATAAAGATCTACAAAATTTTTATTTTGATTAGGATCTAAAACTTCTAATAAAGAAGAACCAGGATCGTGTTGAAAATTATTAACTAATTTATCAATTTCATCTAGTAAAAAAACTGGATTAATAACTCCAACATCTTTTAAACCACTTAAAATTCTTCCAGGCATGGCCCCAACATAAGTTTTTCTATGTCCTTTAATTTCGCTTTCTTCTTGTAAACCACCTAAAGATTGTTTAACAAATTTCCTACCTAAAGCTTCTGCAATAGAAATAGCTAAAGTAGTTTTTCCTACTCCTGGAGGACCGACAAAACAAATAATATTTTGCGGATTTTTTCTAGTCATTATTTTAACTGCTGCGTAATCAATAATACGTTCTTTAACTTTTTCTAAACCATAATGATTTTTTTCTAATGTGAATTGTATTTTTTTTAAATCATCAATATCTTGACTCTTTTTATTCCAAGGTAAAGAAATTAAAAAATCCAAATAATTTCTAATAACAAAAGAATCAGCAACCATAGAAGACATAGTTTGATAACGAGAAAGTTCTTGTAAAGCTTTAGTTTTAATATTGTCAGGCATAAAAGAAGAATTAATTTTTGTTCTTATTTCTTCTATTTCTTCTTCTCTTCTAACTTTATCGCCTAACTCATTTTGAATAGCTCGCATCTTTTCTCTTAAATAAAATTCTTTTTGATTTTCATCAATACTACGTTTAACTTCCATATTAATTTTATTTTCTAATTCTAGAATATCTTTTTTCATTTGAATATCTTGCAAAATATACATTAGTCTTTTATTCAAATGAGATTCCTTAAGATATTTATACTTATTTTTTTCTTCAATTTTTAAAGAAAAAATAATTAAATCAGCTGCTTCTTCAGTAGTAATACCATTTTGTATTTTTTGCAAAAAAGTATTTTCTGGTATTAATAAAATTTGGTGCATTTTATTAGCAATTTGTTTGATTATTAATTTAATTAATATTTTTTCTTCTCTTAAATCATCAAAAATAACAGGTACAAAATCATATTTAACATTAAATAAATCATTTTTTTTAGATATTTTTTGTATTTTAATTCTTTTTAAAATACGAAAAGTAACCTTATAAAAATCACTATCAATTTTCTCAGAAGATAAAATATAAGCCAACACACCATATTTTTCTATATCAGATATCTTAGGTTTTTCATTTAAAAAATTCTTTTGCAACATAATAACAATATAAGGACATGCATTTTTTTTAGAAGTTATTATAGCATTAACAGAAAAAATACGCCCTATTTCGATTCTTAGATCATTATGCGGAATAGGAACAATATCTCTTACAATAATAGCTGGTAATTCTTTAGGAATATTTTTTTCTATTTTTAATTTATCGCTTTTATTCATTATTTTTTCTTCACATCCTTTAAAAAAATGAAATTTACAAATTATAAAAAATTATTCAAAAATAATTAAATTAAAAAACAAAATGAAAGAAAAATATAAAAAAGTAAATTAATTTTATTATTAAAAATCAATGAATTTTTATAATTTAAAAATTTAAATATCATTACAATAATATATCATATATAAAATATTTATTTAATAAAAATATTTAATTAAAATTTTTTTATTTTTTTAGTTAATACTTATAAAATTAACATTTTCTAGTAAAAATTTAATTGTTTTATCTTGTAATAAATGTTTTTTTAAATATTCTTGAATAGATAAATTTTCTTTTATTTTAGATATATTAACATTATTCTCTAAACTTAACTGTTGATAAGCTAATTCAAGTTCTTCAGGTTGAATTGTTATTTTTTCTTTTTCAGATATTTCTTCCAATAAAAAATTTATCTTTAAATTCTTTAAAGCTTTTTCATCCATTTCTTGATGAAATTTTTCTAGTTCTAATTTAATACTTTCTAAATATTTTTTTAAATCTATATTTTGTAATTTGAGTTTTTCTTCTAATTTATTTATTAAATTTTGCTTTTCAATTTTAACTAAATTTAAAGGTATTTTTACATTAGAATTTTTTATTAAAAATTCCAAAATTTTTTTCTTATTTTCTTCTTCTATTTTAGAATTTTGTTTATATTCTAACTGTTTTTTGATATAGTCTTTAAATTCTTTAATACTATTAATATTAGGTATTTGAAGATTTTTAATTAATTTTTCATCCAAAGTTAATGTTTTCTTGATTTTAATATCATGTAAAAAAATCTTAAACTTAACTTCTTTAGAAGCTAAATTTTTATAATTATAATCCGAAGGAAAAAAAACTTTAATTATTTTTTCTTCTTTTTTTTTCATTCCAATCATTTCTTTTTCAAAACCAGGAACAAACTTATTAGAACCTATTTCTAAAAAATAATTAGTAGCTTGTCCTCCTTCTAAAGGAGTATCATTTAAAAATCCTTTAAAATCAAAAACAGCAATATCGCCTTTTTCTAAAAATGATTCTTCTTTTTTAGATTCAAATAAATTATTACTTTCCAAAAACAAATCAATTTTATTTTGAATTTCTTTTTCTGTTATTTCTTTTTTAAGATTAGAATTTAATTTTATCCCCTTATAAGGAGAATTGAACGTTATTTCAGGTTTTAAAGTAAATTCTATTGAAAAATTAAATTTTTCTTTAAAAGAATAAAGATCTTCTAATTGAAAATTAGTAATTTTATAATTTTCTAAAATTTTAAAATCATTATTATTTTTTAAAATTTGATCAACTTTTTCTTGAACTAAATTTTCAAAAGCGCTATTATATAATTTTTTGATCCCAAATTTTTTTTCAAAAACATTCCTCGTAACAAAACCTTTACGAAAACCTTTAACAGAAATTTGAGATTGAATTTCTTTAAAAGATTTTTCAATAAAATAATCAAATTCTTTCTTAACAATTTCAAAATTATATTGTATTATTTCGTCACTTATTTTTTTAAATTGCATTGCTTAATTACCTGTTTTTTAATTTAAATTTAAATTTTTTAAATAAATAATAAAAATATATTACTTGAATAATATTAATAAAAATAAATTTTTAAAAAAAATATTAAAATTTTAGTTATATAAAAAATTAATATAAATTTACATAAAAAAATCTTTTCGATTAATTAATAAAAAAATAATTAAAAAATAAAAAGATTCGAACATTAACATAATATTTAAAAAAATACTAATTATTATTGAATAAATTATATACTAATAATTTAAAATATATAAGAAATTTGACTTATTTTTTTTAAAATTTTATTAATATTTAATTTTTAAAAATTATTTTAATTTTATATTGACTTTATAACAAAAAATAAATTCAAAACAATTAAAAACATTAAAAATATCAAAAAAAATTTCAAATATAAAAAAAGAAAGAACATAAAAACAAAAATAATATATCGTTATATTATAATAAAAAATATATTAATATTGTATTATGTTTAGTTTTACGATTAAAAATTATAAAATAAATCATTATAATTATAACATTATTTTCAATAAAAAAATATAAATAAAAAAAATAATTAATTCAAAAAATAAAAAATTTTATTAATATTTTTTTAAAATATCAAAAAATATAAATTATTTAAAAAAATATTTTTATTTATTTTTATTTAAAGAAATAAGATTTTGTGATACTATATATCTATATATAATTTTAAAAATCATGAAAAATAAATTTTTTAAAATAAAATTAAAAAAAATAAATTCAAAATATTTTTTTTTATTTAGTTTAAAAATTTAAGAAATAAACATAAACAATAAAAATTATTTATTTTTAAAATATATATTATTTTTTTATTTTTTTATTAATTTATTATTTTTTTTTATAAAAAATAAACAAAAATATTAAAAATTAAAATATAATTTTGAAATTTTGTTTAAAAAAAAATACAAGAATGGAAATTTTATAGCAAAAATATGAAAACAAAAATTTCAAAACAAAAAAATAATGAAAAAAAAATTTCAAAAAAAAATATTATTTTATCAATAAACAAAATATTTAAAAAAAAATATTTAAATTGGTCTTTTTTAATACTCATTTCTTTAAGTATTTTATTTTCTCTAATACATATGATTAATCTATATTTAAATAAAAATATTTATCAATTAAAATTTTATCATTTTTTTTCTTTTTCTAAATATAATATCTTTTTAATTTTATTTATAATTATAAATGAAATTTATAACAAAAAAAGAAGCAAAATCATTAATATTTTAAGTTTTTCAGTAATGATAAATATTTTAATTAATACTTTATTTTTACGTTCTTTTATAAGAGATTGGAATTTATATTCTTCTGTCAATAACACTTTATTTTTTAATTTAATTATATATTACTTAGAATACATTATAATACCAATTTGTTTTTTATTTTTTTATTTTAATAATAAATTTCAAGTTTATAAAAAAATTTTAATTTGTCCTATTTTTATTTCAACATTATATATTGTTTTTTTGTTTTTATTATTTAAAATATTTGAAACAGAAAGTACAAAAAAATTTTTGGAAGAACAACTCATTAACCCTTATGATAAAAAAAATTTATTTTTTTCTTATTTAAAAATAATTTTGTCATTTATAATACTTTCTTTTAGTATTTTTTGTTTCAAAAAAACAAAAAAACACTTTTTAATTAGATTATTTTTATTATTTTTAACACTAATAATAATTTCAATTATGCCATATAATAAAAGAGAATGGGCACACGCTAAAAAAGTTATTCTAAATACAAAAACAATGGGTACAGGTCTTTTTCCTGAAACACAAGAAATATCAGAATACTTTCAAAATGTTTCAGATTTAAAACCAGAAGAACTAAAAAAAAATAAAGATAAAATTTTAGAATTAGGTTCTGGTTGTGGAAATATAACACAGTACCTAATAAACAAATTTGGTTTAGAAAACATAATATGTATTGAAATAAATAAAGATTTATGTAATGAATTACAAAAAAGATTTCCTGGAATAAAAGTTATTAATGGCAATGCTGCTAATTTTGAAGAATTAATTTCACAAGAAAATATTGAAAATAAGAACATTAAAGGAATTGTATCAACATTACCTATAGGTATTTTTGAAAAAAACGATTTTCAAAAAATAAAAAATAGTATAGAAAAAATTGTACAAGAAAATAATATTAAATATATGAATTACCGTTTTAAATTTTTCGAAAAAGAAGAAAGAGAAATGAATAAAATTAAAAAAAATAATAATTTTGTTTTTATTACCGAAATGATAATGCCTGTTAGTGTTTATACATATATAAAAAAATAAGAAAAAAATTAAAAAATTATAAATTAAATAATATATTTGATTTGTATCTAAAAAAATTTTTTAATTATTCTTTATTTAAATAAAAAAAATTCATTTATTTTAAAATAAATGAATTTTTTTATTTTTTTAAGAAGAAAAATCATAACAAAAAGTCATTTTTTTGATAAAACGAATAATTTTATGAGCTTTAATATCGCTATTAAAATCCTTATGAAATGAAAAATATTCATATAATTGTTGAGCATTTAAATTACTACTAAAAAAAACAGGTAATTTATTCTCATAACGATAATTCAATAAAGGAATAAAAATTTCATCTCTAAAAAAAGAATTCATATTTTCGGATCCTAAATCATCTAAAATTAAACAATCAATTTTTTTCAAATAATTTAATTTGTTTTCTATTATATCACTATTATTCCAGTTATATCTAAATTGTCTTGTTAAGTCAGGCATAAAAAAAAACAAAACCAAAAATCTTTTTTTAATTAATTCGTTTGCTAAAAATTTTAAAAATAAAGTTTTTCCTGTTCCAAAAGGCCCATATAAATACAAACTTTTATCAATTAAAGGAAAAGATGCAATAATTTCTTTAATATTTAAAAAAACTTTTTCTTGGATTAAATTTTTTTTAAAAAAAATTTTTAAATTTTCAAATTTAATTTCTTGTTGAAATAACATATTTATTTTATTTAATTCATTTTCAAAATCTATTTTTTTGCTTTCAAAAGTTTCTTTCAAAACTACATGAATATAAGGTTTAGTTTTTAAAACCATTTTATAATTTGAAAAGTTTTGAGATTTTAATTTATTTTGTAAATAATTATAAACAGTTAAAACATCTTTATCTTCTATTTTTAATTCTTTAGTTTCTTCTTGTTTTGAAATATATTCTCTCATTTTTTTGAAATAAGATTTTTCAAAAAAACACATATTCGATAACACCTTTTTTATATAATATTTTTTAATAAATAATTTTAAAATTTTAATTCTTTTTGAATTTTATCTAACCATTCGGGTCTATTTTTTTTATTCTTTTCAAAAATTTTAATTTTTTCTTTATCCATTAAATAATAATAAGCTTTTTGAGCAGAAACAATTCCTTTTTTAAACCAAGAATCTAAAATAATTTTAAAATAATTAAAAGAAGGAACAGGAGAATTATTTTGATCTTTAATTTTACAAACATACATTAACAAAGCATTAATGACACCTATATCAGCATTAGTTTTTTCCAACAATAAAAAAACAATATCATATAAACCAAAAAGAAAATGTTTGCTTTTAGCAAAATTTTTAATAATTCTATAAGGTTGAGCATTTTGTAAATAAGCAATCATTTCTTCATCATCATCTTCATTTTTATTTTTATTTTTATAAGAATAAATCAATTTAATATCATCATTTTTTTGAATAATTTTATTTTTTATAAAATTTTTTAAATTATTTAAATCAATAAATTCATTTAAGTTGTGAATATTATCCTGAACAAAAACAGCCATTTGTTTAGGTTCAATTCCATAAACAAAACCTAATTTAACAATATAATCAATATTTTTCCATTCTAACAAAAAAGGTTTTTTAAATCTTTCTGGTAAACTTTTAATAAAAAGATCATAATTAAAATATCTTTTAAAATTATCAGAATTATTAGAAATATTATTATTATTATATTTTTTAATCGTTTCTTGGATATTAACTTTTTTAAAACTATAAACATCTGTAAAATTTTTACTAATATTTTTATATTCAGAAGATAAAATATCTTTTTCATATAAAAATAATTTTTTTAAGTCGCAATATATATTATCACCAACTTCGCTTAACAAAAATTCACTCAAAATAGGATCTTGAAAAAATAAAAAAGCATTTAAAGGAGCATTTAAACAATAAATAATTTCTTTTTTATCATTTTGAAAAGTTTCTAATAACTTAATAGCTTCTAATTTATCTTTGTTTTTTAAAAAATCATTTTCATTTACATTTAATAAATCTAATAAAAATTGATGCATAAAAGATAATTTTTCATTCAAATTAGCCAAAAAATATAAAGTAAAATAAAAAGTTAAAGCTTTAGAACCTATTAAGGGCTGATACAACAAAAATAAATTCTTTTGTTCTTCAGGAAGCAAGAAATTTTTAATTTTAATTTTAAAGCATTTGAAATCCAACAATTAAATCACTCCTCTATTTAAATATTAATATTTATTTAAATTTTATTTATTTAATTTAAAAAACAAAATTATAACAAAGGTTGACATTTTATACAAAAATAAGAACTTCTTCCACTAATTTTTATCTTTTGTATTAAATTAGAACAAAAAATACATTTTTCTTTGTCTTTTCTATAAACTAAAAGTTCTTTTTGAAAAGATCCTTTTTTACCTATAGCTTCAAAGGTTGAAATAGAAGTACCTCCACAAAAAATAGCTCGATTTAAAATTTTTTTAGCATTATCCAACAATTTAATAATTTGTTGTAAACTTAAAAAGCAAGACTGAATCTTAGGATTAATTCTAGTTAAAAATAAAATTTCGTTAGCATAAATATTTCCAATTCCTGAAATAATTCTCTGATTTAATAAACAGGTTTTTATAGAAACCTTAGTTTTTTGTAATTTAGAATAAAAATTTTTAGCATCTATTTCAAAAGGATCTAAAGCTAATTTTTCTAATTTACTTTCTTTTAAATAATTATCTTTTTTATATAATGCAAAACGACCAAACTTACGAAAATCATAATATCTTAAAATAATATTTTTTTCTAATAAAATTCTGAAATGTTCATCTTTGTGTTTTTGTAAATTATCATAATTATCATGAAGATAAATTTTACCTTCCATTCTTAAATGTCCCACTATAACTAAATCATCACTCAAAAAAAATAATAAAAATTTTCCTTTTCTTTGGACATCTAAAATTTTTTTATTAATAATTTTTTTAAAAAAAAATAATTCTTGAATAATAGGTTGATAAAAAACAAATAATTTTTTAATTTTCAAACCAATTAATCTTTTTTTTAAAATATTAACGATAACTTCTACTTCTGGTAATTCAGGCATAATTCATTTTCCTTTTTTTATTCATTATAAAAATAAAACAAAAATAAAAGACTACCTCTAAAAAAGACAGTCATATATGTTAAAAATTTATAAAAAATAAAATTAAAAATTATTTATCACTTCTTAAATGTTGAAATTTATAAATATTTAAAAAATTTTTAGTTAAATCAGAAAAAGAATAAATTTTTAATTGTCCTTCAATAATTTTAATTTTTTGACCTGGCTGTAAAAAAAATTCAGGATTATCATTATCAATATGATTAAAATAAATAACTATTTCAGGAAATATATATTCTTTTTTATTATAAACAAAATAAAAATCTTTAACAAACCATTCTCTTTTTAATTTTTTTTTAGGTTTTTTAATATATTTAACTTCTACTTTAACATTTAAATTATTTAAAAAAATACTTTTTTCAATAATATTTTGACTATTAACTTGATTTTTTTCACAAAACATAAACATAATAATTTTTTTCCTTCTTTAATAATTACATAGTTGATTTTTCAAAAATAGAGAAAATAAAAACAGGATAACTATATTATACATATATAATAAATTAATTAATATTATATTTTTTATAAAAATTTTATTATTGTATTAAAAATTAATTTTTTTATAATAGTATAATTAATATCCATTTATTAAATTAGATTAAATAATTAAAATAATAGGAATAACAATAGGTTTTCTTAATGTTAATTCAAAAACTTTAGAAGTAACAAAATTAATAATATTTTTCTTTAAATAATTTTTGTTAAATTTTTCATATTTCAACAAATAATTTTGTATTATTCTTTTAATTTCAAAAGATATCGACTTCATTAATTCTTTATTTGTTTTCATATAAATAAATCCACGAGAAAATATCATAGGAAAATTTAAAATTTTTTTCTTTTTCAAATTTATACTAACTATAACAGAAAATAAACCTTCTTCACTTAAAATTCTTCTTTCTTTTAAAATATAATTACCTAAATCTTCAGAACCTGAATCATCTATATAAACATTAGAAATAGGAATTTTATCAATAACTTCAGCATGATTATTATTTAAACCTAATACATCTCCATTATCTAAAAGAAAAATATTTTTTTTATTAATACCGCATTCTAATGCTAAATTTTTATGAGCCATTAACATCATATGAGTTCCATGAACAGGTACAAAATATTTAGGATTAACTAAATTCAACATCAATTTTAAATCATTTTGACTAGCGTGACCAGAGGCATGAGTATCAACTAATGAACCATGAGTAATAACATCCACATCCATTTTAAAAAGTAAATCTAAAATTTTGTTTATGCTATCTTGATTACCAGGAATAGGAGAAGAAGAAAAAATAACTGTATCCTTAGGGTGCAACTTAATTTGCCTATGTATACCATTGGCAATCCTACTAAGAGCAGCTAATGGCTCACCTTGAGAACCGGTACAAAGTAAAGTAATATTAGAATATTTATCAATTTCATTGCCATTAACAATAAAATTTTTAGCATTTTTTAAATAACCATTTTTTATTCCTGTTTCGATAGCTCTTTCCATACTTCTACCGAAAACAGCTATTTTCCTTTTAGTTAAAATACTAGCTTCAATTATTTGTTTAATACGATAAAAATTAGAAGCAAAAGTTACAATAACAACTCTTCCTTTAATTTTATAAAAAAGTTGATTAATAGTATTTCCAACAGCATTTTCAGATTGAATGAATCCTTTATGTTGAGAATTAGTAGAATCTGAAAACAAACATAAAGTGCCTTCTTGACCTAAATTTGATAATTTATAATATTCAGCAATAGGCCCTACAGGAGTATGATCAATTTTAAAATCACCAGTATAAAAAAGAATATTTTTTTTATTTTTAAAAACAATACCAAAAGTATCAGGTATAGAATGATTTAATCTAACAAAAGAAACTTCTGTATTGAAAAAATTAAATTTTGAATTATGAGAATATTTAATCATAATTTTTGAATAACGATTCAATTTATGCTCAATTAATTTACATTCTATTAAATCATAAGCTATTCCTGAAACAAAAATTTTAGGAATTCTAATTTTCCTCAATAAAAAAGGTATACTACCAATATGATCTTCATGTCCATGTGTAATAAAAATACCTACAATTTTATGCTCATTTTTTAATAAATGCTCATAACTAGGTATAACATAATTAACTCCTAAAAAAGAATCGCCTGAGAAAGAAATTCCTGAATCGACAATAAAAATTTTTTGTTCGATTTCAAAAATATACATATTCTTTCCAACTTCTCCTAATCCACCAAAAGCATAAAATAATATATCAAATTTTTTAGCCAAAGAAGAAGAATTTATACTTTGTGTCATCACGTTCATTTATTTTTTTTTATTTCCTTTCTATGCTTCATTAAAAAGAAACATAAAAAATATTGAATTAAGAAATTTTATTTAATAAGAATCAATAAAAATCAAAACAGGAATAATAACAGGTTTTTTTTTAGTTTCTTTAAAAATAAATTTAGATAATTCTTCTCTTAAATTATTTTTAAAATCATTCCATTTTATTTGTTTATCATTATTCAAAAAAGAATTACTCATTATAGTAAAATTTTCTTTTAATTGAGATAAAAGATTATCTATTTTCATTTTATCCAAAAATCCTTTACTAATTAATTCAATATTACCTATAATTTTTTTTAATTTCAAATCAATATTACAAGCTATAATAATTACTCCATCATTAGCCAAAAGTTCACGATCTTTCATAAGATAATCATTACCTTCTAAAACAGGAGTTCCGTCAATTAAAATTTCTTTTAAATTAGGGAAAAAATTTTTTTTAACAAAAGTTTTATTTTCACCTTCATAAATCCATTTATCTCCATTTTCAAACATAAAAATTTTATTTTCAGAATAATTAAAATTTTGAGCAATTTTCTTAATTTTATATTGATGTCGATATTCTCCAATAACAGGAACAAGAAACTTTGGTTCTAATAAATGTAACAATAATTTAAAATTCTCTTCATAATTATAAGAAGCTGTCAATAAATCTTTTTCTAAAATATCTACAATTAATCCATGCCTTGATAAAATATCTAAAGTTTGATTTTGAATTTTATCTATACCAGTAACTTCAATAGAAAAAAGCAAAATTTTATCACGATTATTTAAAGTAATTAAACGATCTGTTTTTTTACACATTCTTTTTAATCTATAAAAAGGTTCGAATCTTTTTCCTACTACTATAACAACTATTTTTTTTAATTTAAGATAATTGTTAGGGGTTTTTAAATTAATCAAAAATCCATCTGGAATTTTTAAATAACCTTTTTGCAAAGCAATATCAATAATTGGTTCGCTTTTACGTCCTAAAATAACAATTTTTAAACCAAAAGAAACCGCTAAATCAATAACTAATTGAATTTTTAATAAATCAGGAACTAAAAAAGAAACAATAATATTATTTTCTATACTAGCAAAACAACTAGTTAAATAATATTCTAAAAGTTCTTCTTTAGTTTGTTTTACAATTTTAAAAGCTCCTTGGGAAGATACAATAAGAGCTAAAATTTTTTTTTGACCTATCCTAGATAAGGCTAAAAAATTTGTTTGAAAATTTTTATTTTTAGATTGTAAAAAATGCATTTCACTTATGTAAATAATATAACCTTTTGTTGTGCTAAAAGCAAGACCTAAAGTTTCTGGTAGAAAATGAGCAATCCCAAAACAAAAAACTTTTGTATCTTCAAATGGAATTATAGAATTATCTTTTATAACATTAAAAGTAATATTTTTTAAATCAATATTGCTTTGTTTAAAGTTAACTTTTAAAATTTCTATAGTAAATTCAGAAGCATAAATAGGAACATTTAAATATTTCATCAAATAAGGCAAAGAACCCAAATGAGTATCTAAAGAAGAAGTAATAAAAATACATTTTATTTGATCCTTAATATTTTCTATTTGTGTATAATTGGGAATAATATAATCTATACCATGAACAGAAAGATTAGGATATTTCAAACCTGAGTCTAAAATAAAACAAGAATCTTTAATCTTTAATAAATAAAAATTCTTTCCATTTTCCCCTATACCTCCTAAAGCAACAAAACTTATTTCTTTCATGTATAATATAATCTCCTTTGGCGAATTAAATTTAAATAAATAAAGTATTTAAAAAATTATTTCAAAATAGAAAGAAAAATATGGATTACCCAATTAAAAAAGAAAATAATATTAATATTCCAATTATAAATAAAAGTCGTTTAGGAATAAGCCTAGAAAAAGACATTTCATTAACTAATAAATTTTATAGAGAAAATAATATAGCTTTAATTTTTAAAAACGCTATTCCAATTAAAATAGCAAAAGTAGAATATCCAAAAAGATCGAAATCAAAAATAATAGAGGCATATTTTAATTCAAATTCATTACCAGATTATCATGGAATTTATAAAGGAAAATATTTATCTTTCGATGCAAAAGAAACTAATAATAAATCTATTTTTAACTTATCTAATATACCAAATCATCAATTAGAAACTCTGAAAGAAATAAAAAAATTTAAAGGCTTTTCTTTTTTTATAATTCATTTTAAAGTTCATAAAAAATACTTTATTGTTCCGATTAAATTTATATTAGATTATTTAAAAAATAACAATAATAAAAGCATAAATTACAAAATTTTTGAAAAAAATTTATTCCAAATTAATCTAAGTTATTATCCTAGATTAGATTATTTAAAAATAATAGATAAATTAATTAAATAATTATTAATTATTTTAACATTGAAATTATATGATATTAACAAAAAATTATTTTACTTTATAATATTTATATTAAAATTTTCCAAATTATCTTTTAAAATAGGCCTAATAAAATATAAAATAATTCCGATAATCAAATTAGTAAAAATAACAGAATTAAAGTAATATAAAAAAATCATTTTATAAGAATCTATTTGCAACAAAAAAGAACTACCAAATATATTATTAGGATAATCATCAAAAAAATCATTCTTTTGTTGAAAAAAAGTTAAATAAACAAAAATCATATAAGATAAAATTTGTATTATTGTAATTAAAAATAAACTTTTAAAAATAACATTATTTTTTGATAAATGATTAAAATTTTTTTTATAAAAAAAACCTGTAATAGAGCAAGACAAATAAGGAATAAAAAAAACAAAAAATAAAAGTCCTAATAACAACACATAATTTTCTTTTTCAAAGTGAGCAAATAATCCATGTTGATGAAAAGAAATTGTATATTCCAACATTATATGTAAAAAAATATATAGCAAAATAGAAAAAAAACTAATTTTAAAACCAAAAAGAAAACCTATTAAAACTATAGGAAGTAATTCTAATTTTAAAAAAGAAACACAACAATCAAAACCAAAAAATAATTTAGTAAAAACAAATTCAACAATAAAAGCAATAGCTAAAATAAAAGAAACAAAGCTAATTTTTTTTAATAAAAATTTTTCCATTTATTCAAAATTATTAATCCCTTCCTTAAGAAATAATTTTTTTTACCTAAATTATAACAAAATTAATTTTAATATAAAAATAAAAAAAAATAATAAAATGAAAAAATTTTAAATTAAAAATTTTAAAAGCAATAATGAAAAAAATTTTAATTATTTAAATTAAATAAAATTATTATTTAATATAAATAAAAAAATATTTAGAAAATCAAAAATATAAAATTCCTTCTTTCAACAAAGATAAAAAATCTTTATTATTGGCATTTAAAATATAATCATTAATATCAACTTGATTCAAAACTTTTTTTAATGATTTTTCATTATACTTAATGTTATGAAATTTTTCTATAAAAAAAGATAAATTATCTTCTTTATGGAAAAAATCTCCTATCAAAGACATTTTTTTAATTTCACCATTATTTAAATCCAATAAAATTTCCATATTTCCCCATTCAAAACGTTTTTTTAAAACTTTAGAATACGGAGGATGTTGAAAATATAACCATTCTTTAGAAGAATACTTTTTAGATTTTTCTTGAACAAGAGAAACTTCTTCAGAACTCAAAAAATATTCTTTTTTAGACATTTTTTGCTCTAAGTAATTTATCAATTCATCTTGAGAAATATCTTTTAAATATTTATTCAAATTAACAACTCTAGATGAAACACTTTTTATTCCTTTAGAAACTAATTTTTCATTATTAGGAGTAATGCATCTTACCATAGTATCAATATCACAATCATATAATAAAGTTCCATGCATAACCATACCATTATTATTTTGTATAAAAGAACTTCCTGAAACTTTCTTACCATCTAATATAAGATCATTTCTTCCACTAAAACTTAATTCAACACCTTTTTGGCGAAAAATATCAATAATATTTATCAAGTATTTTTTAAAACTAAAATTTTTTTCTTTCTTTTTGGCAATAATACTAAAAATAGGAGTTTTATCGAGATAGAATTAGACCGTTTTTCTATTTACTAGATATTAATCTAAGCCCCTCACACCACCGAACAAGCAAGTTTCCAAGCATTCGGCGGTTAAACAAGTTTTTTCTCAAAACTTCTTTTTCCTCTTTCGCCTTGTAAAGGTTATTACCCTTTGCCTTGGTGAGTCAGTCCACTTCTTTCTTCCAAAAGAAGCTTTGTATTACTCACGACTACTATGATTCTGCTTTTTCCTTGCTTCCACAGACTATTCTGTGTTTTTTTTCAGAGAATTTTTTTCTCTAAGAGAAGTTTAGGAAGATCGAAGTTACTCTAATTATCTACGCGACTCCTTTAGGTATGCAGACCTTTTATAATTTATTCTTCCATCTATATAACATGAAAGAATAAGTCATTTTTTTTATATAAAGGTAGGTTCAAAGTTAGGTTAATAACAACCTTATAATTTTTTTATTTTTTTTATAAAAAAA
>NZ_VBRA02000003.1 GCF_005774685.2 Texas Phoenix palm phytoplasma
TATAAAAAAAATGACTTATTCTTTCATGTTATATAGATGGAAGAATAAATGATTAAAGGTCTGCATACCTAAAGGAGTCGCGTAGATAATTAGAGTAACTTCGATCTTCCTAAACTTATCTTGGAGAAAAGTATTCTCTGAAAAAAAACACAGAATAGACTGTGGAAGTAAGGAAAAAGCAGAATCATAGTAGTCGTGAGTAATTTAAAGCTTCTTTTGGAAGAAAGAAGTGGACTGACTCACCAAGGCAAAGGGTAACAACCTTTACAAGGCGAAAGAGGAAAAAGAAGTTTTGAGAAAAAACTTGTTTAACCGCCGAATGCTTGGAAACTTGCTTGTTCGGTGGTGTGAGGGGCTTAGATTAATATCTAGTAAAGAGAAAAACGGTCTAATTCTATCTCGATAAAGAAAAAGAATTTTGTTTTCAAGTTAATTTGTTTGTTGCTATTGAAAATATATCTATTTTAGAAATTCAATCAATTATGGAATTAGCTCATAAAAAATGTCTTATTTCTAAATTTTTAGAACAATATCCTTATTTTAAAATGACGGCTATTGAATATTCTAAGATTTAACAAAATTAATTTAAAAATAAAAAAAACTATTTATGTTTTTTCATAAATAGTTTTTTTATTTATATAATGATTAAAATAATTTTTTTTAAATAAAATTTAAAAATTTATTTATTTATACCAAAGACTACTAACTACAGTGCTTATTTCTTTACTCATGTTTTTTTCTATATAATTGAAAACAAATTGATGTTCTGAATCTTTTAACACTTCTCTACCTTTTATCATTGCTTGTTTAAATATACCATTTACTAATTTTACGATTAAAGGTTGTAATTCGTCATAATCAAATTTTTCTTTATTGAAACGTTCTACTTCTATTTCATCCCATGATTGTACATCTAAAATTTCACTAATTATGAAATCTACAGTATAATCTATTATTTTTCTGTGTGTGGAATCAGGGTATTCTTTAAATAATCCGTTAGTTAAATTAAACATAGTTTTAGAGCTTGCTAATTCACATTTAATTTTTTTAGATTTTAAATCATTAGCAACTAATTTATCAGTATCTCCTTCGAATGCTCTAGTTAATATTGGAAGGCTTCTATTTTTATGTTCTTTAAAATGTTCATCTGATTCATTTTCTATTTCATCATCGAATTTTGCGGAAAAAGTACTTGTTGTTAATTCTTTTTCTTTATCTTCTTCATCAGATTCTTCATCAGAAAAGAATACTTGTTTTTCTTCGGAATCTGAATTTCTTTTCCAAATTGTTTCCCATCCGTCATTTTCTTCTGGTTTAATTTCTTTATCTTGTTTTTGAACTTCAGTAGAAACGTAATCCTTTGTTTCTGTTATTTCTTCTGTTACTTCTGATGTTTTTTCTTGAAACTCATGTTCATTTTCATCATTTTGTTTTTCATTCTCGTTAGAAAAGAATTCTTGTGTTTCTTTTGCATTTGAATTTTTTTTTCCCATAAATTGATTTTCTTGTTTTTCTTCTGGTTTAATTTCTTTATCTTGTTTTTGAACTTCATTAGTAACGTACTCTTGTGTTTCTGTTACTTCTTCTGTTATTTCTTCTGTTATTTCACTTGTTACTTCTGATTTTTTTTCTTGAAACTCATGTTCATTTTCATCATTTTGTTTTTCATTTTCGTTAGACAAGAATTCTTGTGTTTCTTTTGCATTTGAATTTTTTTTTCCCACAAATTGATTTTCTTGTTTTTCTTCTGGTTTAATTTCTTTATCTTGTTTTTGAACTTCAGTAGCAACGTACTCTTGTGTTTCTGTTACTTCTGATGTTTTTTCTTGTTTTTCATTGTCATTAGAAAAGAATTCTTTTTTTTCTGTTACTTCTTCTGATTTTTGTTCTTTATCTTCAGCAGAAACGAAGTCTTGAGATTCTGTTACTTCTGAATTTTTTTCGTTTTGTTCAGTTTCATTAGCAACAAATTCTTGTTTTTCTGTTACTTCTGATGTTTTTCCTTGTTCTTCATCTTCAGTTTTTTCTTCAGTAGAAACAAATTCTTGTTGTTCTGTTTCTTCTGATTTTGTTTCTTGTTTTTCTTCTTCAGCTTCAGCATTAATGAATTCTTCATTTTTCGTTACTTCTTCTGATGTTTTTTCTTGTTCTTCATCTTCAGTTTTTTCTTCAGTAGAAACAAATTCTTGTGTTTCTTTTACTTCTGAATTTTCGCTTTTTCCTTCCGAACCGAAAACAGTATTAGGTGATAAGAATAAAATTATTGAAAAAGATAATAAAAGAAAAGCTAAAATACTAGAATAATAATTTAAATTATTATTTTTATTTAATTTTAACAAAATCCTTATAAACCTCCTAATTTTAATTGATAATTGCAAAATTTATAATAATAAGAGAAAGAAATTTTAAATTTTGTTGTTCAATAATATATAATATATTGATAAAATATTAAAAATATATTCAAAATTTAACATAATACTAATATATGAATAATTTATATTATAATAAGATATTTTTATTTTTTTACTTTATTTATTTAATAAAAATAAACTAATTTAAATTTTAAAATAAAATATTTAAAATATTAAATAATTATTTTTTTTATTTTATTTTTTTTAAAATTTAATTTTGTTTTATTTCGCTTTATTTATTATTTATTTATATTAACTCTTCTCCTAGTTATAATTGGATGAAATACTAATTCAGTTATTTCAAAGAATTCACTAGGTTCATTCAACTGATGGAAAATATGATAATTATACTTTTGCGGTATCGGTGCTGAGTTAAGACTTTGTTCTTCTGTAAAATCTATAATATAAATGTTACGTAAATTTGGATTATAATTTTCTTTTATAATAATTTTTGTTCTTAAATTTGTACAGTCATTTTCTTTATTATTTGAATTTGTTTTTTTTAAATTATGATAACTACTTTCTAAAGTTATATTTAAAATTTTCGATTCTTCTAAAATATCACCATTTTTTGAATTTTCATCATATGAGAAAAATTTTTCAACAAAATTATTAATTATTGTTTTTAATTGTTCTTTTGAAATATTATTTCTTTTAAAAACTTTGTGTTCTTCTGATGTTATTTCAATATTTTTACAAATTTCATCTTGAGAATCTGTTTGTTCATCATTTTTAATTTTTACTAGAAAAAATTTTCTATTTTTTTCTGATAATTCTTTAAAATCTTTTTTTTCTTCTTGTATTGATGTTTTTATTAAATCTTCGTTATTTTCTTTTTTTGTCAGAAAATTCAGTTCTTCTTTTTTAGCAATGCTACTCGCTTGTTTTCTAAATTGTTCATTGTTTTCTAAAATTTCTAAAAGTCTTTCTAAAGTTTTTAAAATATCTTTATAAGAATCAGAATTTTCTTTGGTTAAAATTGAAGTACTTCTGATATTTTCTGTTATTTTGAAATTTCTTTGTTCTTTAATATATTTATCTTTTTCTAATTTTTCTAAAAGTTCTTTAAAATCTTTTTGTTCTTTAAGACTCAAGTTTTTTCTCAAATTTTTATTTTTTTCTAATTTTTCTAAAAGTTCTGAATAATTATTTTCGAAAAAGAAAAGATTTTTGTCTTTATCTTTATTTTTTAATAATCTGTTTATTAATCTTAATGATTCAATCAATTCAATATCTTTTTCATTGATTGATTTTGTTTTTTTAGAAAAAGAAGCGAATGCAAAAATTATTTTTAATGAAAATAAATTTACTAATAAAACAAATAGAAACATAATTATATATAAAAATTCATATATAGTTAAATTTTTTTTATTATTTTTTTGGAAATAAAACAAAATTTCTTATTTTCAATCCTCCTTTATTAAATTTTGATATATTTTTTTTGAAAAAAATTATAAAATTAAAATAAAAGATTATTTATATAAGGAACTTTTTCTTCTTGCTACAAAATCATTATAACAATTTTTATATTTGTTATCAAATTAAATAAATATTAATAAAAATAATGTTTATATGGTCTTTTTTTATTGTTTTTATATAGAATTTATTTGATTTATTTGAAATGAAAAAAAACTATTTATGTTTTTATTTTTACATAAATAGTTTTTTAATATAAAATTTTAAAATTTCTATTTTTTGTTAAATATTTAATTTTTTTAAATAATTGTATTAAAAAAATTTAAAATAAATTAATTATTTTTTATTTAAACCAAAGACTATTAACTACAGAAGAAATTTCACTTTTCATATGATTTTCAAAAAAATCAATAATATATTGATATTCTGAACCTAATTCACTTTTGCTAAGTGTGATTGTTGTTTTAAAAATCCCATTTAATGTGTCTTTTATAACATCTTTGAATTCGTCATAATCATAAGTTCCTTTAGGAAAACGATCTACTTTTATATAACCCCATCTTTTAACATCTAAAATTTCATCAATTATATAAGATGAAGTATAATTAATAGCTCTTTTATGAGATTTATCTGGGTATTCTTTTTTTACTAAATTAGTTAACTCTTGCATAGTAGCAGAAGTCGCTAATACAGTTTTTGATTCTAAAGATTCGAAACAAGATTGAAATACTGCTTCAATTGTTTCTTCAACTTGATTTTCTGAATTCAAAGCGCTTTTAGTTTCTAGAAAACTAGAGACAAATTTATTTTGATCTTCTGTTTGTTCATTTTGAATGATATTTTGAATACTTTGTTCTGCCACCACCAAGGGGTTTTTATTTAATTTTCTTTCCTCGATTTCTTTTATACTATTATTTTTATTTTCTTCGCGATAAGATTCTTTTGTTTCTGAAATGCCTGCATTTATATTATTTTCAGAATGATTCGAATCATCGGAAAAAGCTAGAACAACATTAGGCGTTAACGATGAAATAATCATTGAATAAAAGAACAAAAAAAATATTGAAACAAAAGAAAAGTAATTTAATTTACCTTTTTTATTTAATAATAAATCTTTTTTTAACAAAGTTCTTTATAAACCTCCTAATTTTAATTTTTGATATTTTTTTATTTTTTTTATGATGATACTTATTTTTTATTTAATTAACTTTATTTAATTTATATATTATATCTATCTTATATATTTTTTTAATTTAATTAATTTAAGTATTTTTAGTATTTATTTTTTATTTGTTATTATAATCCAAAAATAATCAAAAAAAATTATAATTTTGTAAAAATAAAAATATAAAAAATAAAAATTAAATATTCATTATTATTAAATATTATTAAAAAATTTTATATATTATTTTTTCTATTTAATTTTTTTTGAATTTACTTTAATCTTATTTTTTTATTTTTATTAATAGTTTTTCTGAAAAGAAGAAATTTTTTTATTATTGTATTGTTATATTGTTAGTATTAAGTCAAAAATATTAAAAATAACATATCTTTTAATTCAATAGAATCGTCTTTAAATTTATTTTTTAAATCATTATAATTCATTTTTTCTGCATTTTCATCTTCTTCTTCTTCTTCTGCATCAAAGAATGACTCTGAATAATCATCATCTTCATTTTCAATAACTTCTTTTGTGATGGTTAAATTATTGTTTTTATTGTTACTGCTATTATCTTTGAATTTTATTGTTTTAGTTCTTGAATTACTAACGAATAAATTATTTATGCAAAGACTATTTCCTTCTACGAAAGCGAATACATTTTTTTTATTTTTATTATCTGATTTATTGCTTTCTGATATTATTTTTTCAATAAAATCTAAAGTTAATTTTCTTTTTTCAATTTCTTTTCTTTTGTGAATGTTTGCTAATTCTTTTTCATGTTTTTTTTCTTGTTTGTATAAATCTAATAAACTATGTTGTTGTTCTTCTTCAACTGTTTTTTCCGGAGAAGAATCAGAATCAGATTTCTTTTTTTCTTCAATTTTTGGTTTTTGTTCTTTATTACTTTTTTTGTTTTTTAAAGAATTATTGTCGTTTTCCAGAACAATATTATCAGAATCTTTTTCTTTTTTAAATTCTTTTTTATCTTTATCTTTGTTAATTGCACTCATTACGTTAACCAAGCCTTTATTGCATTGTGGTTTTTGATTTTTAGCAACATTTTTTGGTTCAATAAAGGATTCAGAATTTTTATTCTTTTCCTCCGATGCCTGATTATTTTTTTTCTCTGAATTATGGGCAAAAACTATTTCTGATGAAAATAAAATTATTACAAAAAGAAAGAAAAACATAAATGCGTATATAAATTGAAAATAAATGAAAAAATTTTTTTTATTATTTGAATTTTCTAAATTCACTAACCTTGAACAAAACAAATCCTTTATTTTTAATCCTCCTAATTTTTATTATATTTTTTTGTAAAAAAATTATAAAACTAAACATAAAGATTATTTATATAAGGAACTTTTTCTTCTTGCTACGATTTCATTATAACAATTTTTATATTTGTTATCAAATTAAATAAATTTTCATAAAATTCATCATATATGAATATAATTTTTATAAAAATATTTTTATTTTTGATAATTTTTGACACACTTTTTAAAGTATTTTTGTGGTTTATATTTAATGAATAAAAAATAATTATTAAACTTTATTATATAAAATTTATATAAAATAAAAAGATACTATATTGTTTTATTAAAGTAAATATATTAAAATAATATTATGTTTATTTATATACTTTATAATATATACGTTATAAACTTTTTTTTTTATATATTCTTTTTTTTTATAAAAGAGAAGTTATTTTTTCTTATTTAAATTTTATATAGTTTACATAGTACATAGTATACTTTCATATAATATATTCTATATTTATTCAGAATAAAAATATCATGATTTTTTAAGATTATTATTATATGTTATTTATTATTCTTGAATATTTTTTTATTTTTATTATTATGAAATATTATGTTTTTTATATTTTATTTTTTTATATTTAACAAAATTTTTTGATTAAAAAGGAGTTTTTTAATTATTAAGCAAAAGAAAATTAACAAAGATTCAAAATTAATTTTATATAATGAAAATATTCCTAAAGGTGAATATGGGCGCGAAATGATGCCTAATTATCAGTGATTTCACGCATCACGAACATCATGATAATGTGTTCCTTCAGATTCTTGGCTTTTGAAACGAAAGAATCAAAAGTTACAGCAAAGAATAAAAGCGGGTTGAGGAGAAATTCATATCCAACAAGATCACGCCAGAAGAATGACTCACATGGATAACCTTTATGAAAGAAGGCTAAATGCAATAAACGGGGTAATTGTACTACTGAACAGAAATGAATTGTAACTGTTCATCAAAGTTATTTGAAAATTATATTATTGGATTTTCAAAATTATCAATGTTTTTAAAAAACATTATAGGTTTATTGTTAACTAACTTTGAACCCTACCTGCAAATAAATGAACTTATTCTTTAATGTTATATAGATGGAAGAATAAATTATAAAAAAGGTCTGCATACCTAAAGGAGTCGCGTAGATAATTAGAGTAACTTCGATCTTCCTAAACTTCTTTCAGAGAACAACATTTTCTGAAAAAAACACAGAATAGCCTGTGGAAGCAAGGAAAAAGCAGAATCATAGTAGTCGTGAGTAATTCAAAGCTTCTTTTGGAAGAAAGAAGTGGACTGACTCACCAAGGAGAAGGACAACAACCTTTACAAGGCGAAAGAGGAAAAAGAAGTTTTAACACAAAAACTTTTTTAACCGCCGAATGCTTGGAAACTTGCTTGTTCGGTGGTGTGGGGGGCTTAGATTAATATCTAGTAAACAGAAAAACGGTCTAATTCTATCTCGATTAAATAATGGTGGTGGATTTTTAAATCATTGTTTTTTTTGGTCAATTTTAAAATTAAATACAAAATATGATGATAAAAGTGAATTACATAAATTTATTAAACTTTATTTTGGAGATTTAGAAAATTTTAAAAATCAATTTTCTTTAGAATGTCAAAAACTTTTTGGTAGTGGTTGGACTTGGTTAATTTTAGATTTTGATAATAATTTAAAAATTGTTTCAACTTCCAATCAAGATGTTGTTTTATTATCAGGACATGCTATTTTAGGTATAGATTTAGGGCGCGAAATGATGCCTAATTATCAGTGATTTCACGCATCACGAACATCATGATAATGTGTTCCTTCAGATTCTTGGCTTTTGAAACGAAAGAATCAAAAGTTACAGCAAAGAATAAAAGCGGGTTGAGGAGAAATTCATATCCAACAAGATCACGCCAGAAGAATGACTCACATGGATAACCTTTATCAAAGAAGGCTAAATGCAATAAACGGGGTAATTGTACTACTGAACAGAAATGAATTGTAACTGTTCATCAAAGTTATTTGAAAATTTATTAGTAAATCTATTTTCAAAATTATCATTTTTTTTATAAAAATAAAAAAATATAAGGTCATTATTAACCTAACTTTGAACCTACCTTTATATAAAAAAAATGACTTATTCTTTCATGTTATATAGATGGAAGAATAAATGATTAAAGGTCTGCATACCTAAAGGAGTCGCGTAGATAATTAGAGTAACTTCGATCTTCCTAAACTTCTCTTAGAGAAAAAAATTCTCTGAAAAAAAACACAGAATAGTCTGTGGAAGCAAGGAAAAAGCAGAATCATAGTAGTCGTGAGTAATACAAAGCTTCTTTTGGAAGAAAGAAGTGGACTGACTCACCAAGGAAAAGGGTAACAACCTTTACAAGGCGAAAGAGGAAAAAGAAGTTTTAACGCAAAAACTTTTTTAACCGCCGAATGCTTGGAAACTTGCTTGTTCGGTGGTGTGAGGGGCTTAGATTAATATCTAGTAAAACAGAAAAACGGTCTAATTCTATCTCGATAATACTTTAATTATTATTTTCTCAATACAAATAATTTTTTATTTACTTATTACTTATACAAAATATAAAAAAAATAAAATAAATAATAAAAAATTAACAAAATAAAAAAGAGTCGAAAAGACTCTTTTTTTATTTTTTATTATAAATTTTTTTAATTATAAAATTAAAAAAGTAATAAAACAAAAGCTGCGGCATAATTATCAGTATGAGTAATAGAAATAATAATTTTTTTTTTCAAAGGACCTTCCACATAAGGAAATCCAAATTCCAAATCATTTAAAATAGACCAATCAGAATAATTATTTTTCAAATTACCTTTACGATAAGCTTTAAAAATAGCCTCTTTCGCAGCCAATCGACCCGCTATAAAACTATATTTTCTTTTTAAATTGCTAATTTTATCATAAAGTTCTTTTTCTGAAGGAGAAAAAATACGATTAACGAATTTTTCTATACCTATTTTTTTAATTTTTTTAATTTCTATTAAATCAATACCAATGTTTTTCATTTAATTTTTTTTAACCTTTTAAAAAAATATTTTTTTAATTAAATTTATTGATTATCTAAAATAGTAAAAAATTCTTTTTCATTCAAAATTGGAATTGATAAATCAACAGCTTTTTGAAAATTAGAACCAAAATTTTTTCCATAAATTAAATAATCTATCTTAGAAGAAACTGATTTTAAAATATAAGCATTATTTTTTTCTAAAATTTTTATAACTTCTTTTCTAGAATAATTAGAAAAAACTCCTGTTAAAACTATTTTCTTTTTATAAAAAAAATTATTATAAATAAAATGATCTTTTTTATTTTCTTTTGAAGAAAAATTAATATTATATTTTTTCAATAAATTAATTTCTTGTAAATTTTTTGTATTTTTAAAATATTCGTAAATACTTGTAGCTATTTTATCGCCTACAGAAGGAATTTCTAAAATTTCTCTAATTGAAGATGAAATTATATTATCAATATTTTTAAATTTTGTTACTAATAATTTAGCAATTTTTATTCCTATATTTTCTATTCCTAAACCGAATAAAATTCGGTCAAAAGATTTATATTTACTATTTTCTATTGAAATAATAATATTATTAATTTTCTTATTACCAAAATTATGTAATTTTTCTATTTGAGAAACAAATTCTTTCAATTTATATAAATCTGAAATTTTTCGAACAAATCCTTTTTTAAATAAAAAAATTAAATTTTTTTCTCCTAAAAAATCAATATCCAAAGCTTCTTTGGAAGCAAAATGAATTATTTTTTTGATTTTTTTTTCTTCACATTCATCATTACAACAAAAATAATCTACATTATAATCATCTTTTTTAATTAAAAAAGAATTACAAGAAGGACAATTTGTAATCATTTCAAAACGTTTTTGATTAGTTCTTTTTTCTTTTATAACAGAAATTATTTCAGGAATAACGGAACCAGATTTATGTATTAAAACAAAATCATTTTCACGAATATCTTTTTTTTCAATATAACTATAATTATGAAGAGAAACTTTAGAAATTAAACTACCAGACACAATAACAGGAACTAAATGCCCTATAGGAGTTATAGAACCTGTTCTTCCTACTTGAAAAAAAATTTTTTTTATAATAGTTTCGCTAATATCTGAATTAAATTTATAAGCAACAGACCATCTAGGAAATTTAGAAGTACTTCCTAAAACAGGATAAAATTTTAACTCATTAACTTTAATAACAACACCATCTACGTTATAAGGTAATTCTTTTAATAATTGTTTATATTTATCAATTGTGAATATTAAATCATCAAAATTATTCACAACATAATAATTATTATTAACATTAAATCCCATTTTATTTAAAAAAATTAAAACTTCTTCTTGAGTCCTAATAAATAAAGGAGGTTCAACTATAGAATAAAAAAAAGAAGATAAATTCCTTTTTGAAACTATTTTTGAATCTAATTGCCTTAATGTTCCTGAAGCAGCATTTCTAGCATTAGAAAACAAATTTTTTTTATTATTTTTTTGAAAATTATTTAATTTTTCAAAATTTTCATGATCAAAAAAAATTTCTCCTCTTACAAGTAAATCAATAGGTTGATTAAGTTTCAAAGGAATATCTTTAATAGTTTTAATATTATCAGTAATTAATTCTCCTTCAATGCCGTTACCTCTAGTAGCTGCATAAACCAAAATACCTTTTTCATATTTCAAACTAATAGCAACTCCGTCTATCTTAAGTTCAGTAATAAATTTGAAATTAACAATTTTTTTAGATATTCTTTTGAAAAACTCTTTTAATTCTTTTTTGTCAAAAACATTATCTAATGATAACATAGGCTTTTCATGAAATATTTTCTTAAATTTATAACTAATAAAGCCTCCTATTTTCGAAGTAGGACTGTTTTGTAATTTATATTGAGGATATTTTTTTTCTAAAATTATCAATTCTCTCAATAAAGAATCATATTTTTCATCTGTTAATGATGTTTGATTTAAATGATAATACTCATAATTTGCTTCATTTAATTTTTCTGTTAAAAATTTTATTTTTTTTTTAATATCTAAACTCATAACCAATAACCTGATTTAATAATTTTTTTCAAAATTAATAATTTAAAAAAATAATTTACAAATAATAATCACATTTTTTCTAAAATAGGTATTCCTAAAATATTTAATCCTTCTTTTAACACAATCACAACTGATTTTATTAATATTAAATTAGAATATTTTAAATTTTCATTTTCCGCTAAAATTTTATTTTTTGAATAAAATTGATTAACTTTTTTAGCTAAAATAATCAAAAATCTAGCTAAAATACTAGGCATATTTTTTATTTTAGATTTTTCTAAAATATCATCAAATTGATCTATCATTTTAATCAAAACAAAATAAGAAGATTTTTGAAAATAAATACTAATATTATCCCAAATTAAAGAATTTATTTTATTTAATGAAATTGGATTTTTTTTAAAAATACTTTCTAACCTAACAACAGTATATTGCAAATAAGGACCTGTATGACCTTCTAATTGTAACATTTGTTTTAAATTAAATTCAATATCCAAATGACGATCGTTTTTCAAATCATTAAAAACAATAGCCCCAATAGCTATTTTATTAGATATTTCTTTTAAATTTTTTAAATTTGGATTTTTTTGAATAATTTTATCTTGAATCTGACAAGAAGCTTTTTCAATTATATCTATTAATTTATAATCATTATTGGTTCTAGTAGAAATTTTTATATTTTGCGCTAATACTAATCCAAAATTAATATGTTCTAATTTAAAATTAAAACCCATTTTTGAAAGAATTTTTTTCATTTGTTGGTAATGTAATTTTTGTTCATTTCCGACAACATATAAACATTTGTGAAAATTAAATTTTTCATAACGATAAATAGCACAAGCTATATCTCTTGTTAAATAAAGAGTACTTCCGTTTTCTTTTTGTATCAAAGCAGGGACACAATCATTCCCTAAAGGAAAAATATAAGCTTTTTTATCTAATATTAATAAATTTTGCTTCTTTAAATGTTTTAATAATTCAATCGCTTTATTATGAAAAAAAGATTCTCCTATATAATAATCAAAATTTATACCCAATAAATTATAAATTTTTTGAAATTCTATTAAAGAAATGTCTTTAAACCATTTCCATAATTTAATAACGTCATTTTCTTGATTTTCTAATTCATTAAAAACTTTTCTAGCTTCTTGATTAAGAAAATCATTTTTCATAGCTTCTTCATGAAAACGAATATAAAGTTTTTGCAATTGATCTATAGGGTTTATTATAAGTTCTTCTTTTTTTCCCCATTTTTGATAAGCTAAAATCATCTTACCAAATTGAGTTCCCCAATCTCCTAAATGATTAATACTAATAGTTCGAAAACCTAATTTTTTATAAATATTTTTTAAAGCATTGCCAATAACAGTAGAACGCAAATGTCCTATTGAAAAATTTTTGGCAATATTAGGAGAAGAATAATCTAAAATAATAACTTTATTATTTTCTTTTTTTTGTCCATAATTGCTATTTAATTTCAAAACATTCATTAAAATTTCTTTATTAATATTTTTTTTTTTTAACTTAATATTTAAAAAACCATTTATAAAAAAAATATCTTCTATTTCTTTTAAAGAAACAATTTCTTTTTTTAATTTCTCAAATATTTGCAAAAAACTTATTTTAAATTTATTTTTATAAGGAAACAAAGGTAAACATAAATCAAAACTATCATCTTTTCTATTTTGTCTCAGAGATATGTTAATATCATATTTTGATTCTAAAATTCTTTTTATTTTTTCTTGAATAATTTCAAAATACATATTTTATCCTTTATTATTTTTAAAATTATATTAAAAAAAATTTATTTTATTTTTATTATAAATATTTTTATATAAAAAAATTTCAAAATTTATTATTTTTTTCTTAATTCTAAGAATTCTAAAAAATCTTTAAAATGAGAAGGAAGAGGTATTTCAAATTGTAAATTTATATTTGTAATAGGGTGTTTAAAAAACAATTTTTTAGCATGCAATAATTGTCTTGTTTTTTCTTTATATTTTTTTCCATATAAAATATCTCCTAAAATAGGATGTTTTAAAAAAGAAAAATGAACTCGAATTTGATGAGTTCTTCCAGTTTCTAATTGTATTTCTAACAAAGAAAAATCATTAAATTTTTTTAAAGTTTTAAAATAAGTAATAGATGGTTTTCCGTTTGAAGAAACAGACATTTTAAGACGGTTATTACAATCTCTTTTTATAGGCAATTCTATTTTTCCTTTATCTGCTAAAAAACCATGAATTAAAGCAAAATAAATTCTTTTGATTTTCCTTTTTTGTATAAGTTTTTGAAGTTTTATAATAACTTCTTCAGTTTTGCCAATAATAATTAAACCGGTAGTATCTTTATCCAAACGATGTACGATTCCAGGCCTATTACCAGATAATTTTCGTAAACTTTTAATTTGATAAAATAAACCATTAATTAAAGTAATTCCTGAATAACTAGGAGAAGGATGAACTATTAAACCATAAGGTTTATTAATAATGGCTAAATATTCATCCTCATAAACAATATCTAATTTAAGATTAACAGGTTCTATAAAATTATTATCAATAACTTCCTTTTGATAAATATTTAATAAATCATTATTTTTCAAAAGATAACTTTTTTTAATTTTTTTTTTATTAACTAAAACCAATCCTGAATTAATCAAAAAATGACATTGATTTCTACTAATATTTAATTTAAAAGATAAAAACAAATCTAAACGTATATTTTGTTCTTTTTCCGTAATAATAATTTCTATCATTATTATGATAATCCTATTTTTTTATTATGATGTTAAAAAATAATTTTAAAAACTATAAATTATTTTCTTTTAAACAAAAATTATAAAAACAAAAATCTTATTTTCATTTTCTTAAAAAACAAAATTCATATTGTAAAAATAAATTAATATTGAATACTATTATTCTAAATCGTTATAATCTTCAATTTCATATTCATTATTATTATTTTTTTCATCAATTCTATTTTGTTCTTTTTCCAAAGAATTATCACAATTTTCTATAATATTTTCATTAATTTCAGAAGATTTTTCTTTTTCTTTATCAAACCATTGAATTTTACCTGTATTATATATTTCATTAATATCTTTTTGAGTAAGAGTTTCAATTTCTAATAAATATTCTACAATTTTAAATAAAAGTTCTTTATTTTCAGAAATAGTTTTTTTAGCTAATTTATAACATTCACTTATAATATTTTGAATAGCTTGATCAATTTCTAAAGCTTTAGGATCTGAAAAATTTTTTTGAAAATGTTGTGAATCTTGAGAAAATTGAGTTAAGCCTACAACACTCATACCAAATTTAGTAACCATCATTCTAGCTATTTCTGTAGCCATTCTAAAATCTTCACTTGCTCCATTAGAAATATCATCTAAAAAAATTTCTTCAGCAGCTCTACCACTTAAACAAACAGCAATTTCAACTAATAATTTCTTTTTAGATAAGAAAAAAGTTTCTTCTTCATCTAACATTAAATTATAACCACCAGAATGACCTCTAGGAATAATAGTTATTTTATGAACTTTTTTAGCATCTGGTAATTTTAAACAAGCAACTGCATGTCCAGCTTCATGAAAAGCAACCATTTTTTTATCTTTTTGAGAATATTTTCTACTTTTTTTAGCAGGTCCTAATAAAATACGATCTAAAGCTTCGCTAATTGTTTTTTTATCAATAACAAACATTTTGTTCCTTGCGGCTAATAAAGCTGCTTCATTTAAAATACCTTCTAACTGAGCACCGCTACAACCAGGAGTTTGTTTTGCTAAATCTTCTAAAATAACATCATCTGCAAGTCTTTTATTCATAGAATGCAATTTTAAAATAGCTTCGCGATCTTTAACACTAGGTAAATTAATTGTAAAACGACGATCAAATCTTCCAGGCCTTAATAAAGCAGGATCTAAAAAATTAGGTTGATTTGTAGCAGCTATAACTATAACTCCTATATTTTGATTATATCCATCTAATTCAATTAATAATTGATTTAAAGTTTGTTCTTGTTCGCTATTACCATAAGTCATACCTCTTTTTCTAGCAACACTCTCTATTTCATCAATAAAAATTATACAAGGAGCATTTTTTTGAGCTGTTTGAAACAAGTTCCTAATACGAGCAGCACCTACACCAACAAACATTTCTACAAATTCAGAACCAGAAACAGCAAAAAAAGGAACTTTGGCTTCTCCAGCTAAAGCCTTAGCTAATAAAGTTTTACCAGTGCCAGGAGGACCAGATAATAATACTCCTTTAGGTATTCTAGCGCCCATATCTGCATACTTTTTAGGATTTTTTAAAAAATCAACTAATTCTTGCATTTCTTCTTTTTCTTCATCAGCACCTGCAATCTGATCAAAAGTTAAGGTAGGTTGATGAGAAATATTTCTTTTTTGATTTGTTTTAGTTTTATCTACAAATTGGTCCATAAATTGTCCTGCTGTAGTTTTTAAAATAGTATAAATATAATAAGCAATAATTATATGAAAACAAAAACGTGCTGCAGTGAATAGAGGATCAAAACCCCAATAAGGATCTTCTGGCTCTAAAACTCCTTCCATTTTATAATAAAGTTTTTTACTTATAATTGTTTCACAAATTTTATTATATAAATTAGAATCTACTAAATTATAAACTTTAGTTTCTGTTATAAAATTATTTTTTTGCGTATAATCAACAAATAAATTATACATTGGTGGAAAAGCAGATATTAAAGTAGGAGTTATTTTAGAAACAACAATGTTTTCTGTATTATTGCCTTCACTCTCTAAATATTGAATAATTTCTAAAGGATTATACGAATTTTTATTTTTATTAAATTTTTCATAAAAAGACATTAATAGTCCAATTAATAAAATAATTAAAATAATATGTACAATGCTTATTTTTTTTAATTTATTTTGTATTTTTTTCATAATTTCTTCCTTGGTGAATATTACCATAAATTATTAAATTAAATTTTTATTTTTTTTATTTAAAATAAAAATAATTTCATAAAAAAAAAATTTCAAATTTTAGATAAATTATTTTTTTTAATAATATCTTTTTTAATATAACTGCGTAAGACTTCAGGAATTGTAATACTTCCATCTGAATTTTGATAATTTTCCATAATAGCAATCATAGTTCTTCCTACAGCTAAAGCAGAACCATTTAAAATATGAACATATCCTTTTTCGCTATTTTTCACAAATTTAATATTTGCGCGTTTAGATTGAAATGTTTCAGAATTACTAATAGAAGCTATTTCACGATATTTATTTTGCCCAGGCAACCAAACTTCAATATCATAAGTTTTAGACATTCCAAATCCTAATTCATCAGCAGATAATTGTAAAACCCTATAAGGTAATTTTAACTTTTTTAAAATATCTTCAGAATCTTCTAACATTTTTTTTAAAAAAATATAAGAATTTTGAGGTTCAACAAATTGAATCAATTCAACCTTATTAAATTGCTTTTGCCTAAATAAACCTCTTGTATTAATTCCAGAAGCAGCTGATTCCTGCCTAAAACAAGTAGTATAACCTACATATTTCAATGGTAATTGTTCAAAAGACAAAACTTCATCACGATGAAAATTAATAATAGGTACTTCTGCAGTAGGATTTAAAAAAAACTTTTGTTTATCAGATAAAAAACTAAAAAGTTCTTCTTTAAATTTAGGTAATTGTCCAGTGGAAAACATAGATTTTTCATTAACAATGAAAGGAGGCAATATTTCTCTATAACCTTTAGTTTTATTTAAATCTATCATGAAATTAATTAAAGATCTTTCTAAAGTAGCTCCCATATCTTTTAAAACAACAAAACGACTACTTGTAATCTTAGCAGCTTTAGGAAAATCTAAAATATCCAATTCCTTACCTAATTCTATATGATTTTTTATTTTAAAATTAAATTTAGGTAGATCTAAATATCTATACACTTCTTTATTTTTTTGAATTTTCAAAATCGATTCATGAGGCAGATTAGGAATTTGGTATAAAATATCATTTATTTTATTGGAAACTATATGTAATTTTTCATCTAATTCTTTTATTTTTTTTTTTGAATCTTTTTCTTTTTGCCTTAATTCAGCGGTAAAACTTTCATTTTTAAAATCAGAAAAATTTCTTGATATAATGTTTTTTTTAAATCTTAATTTTTCTATTTCAGAAATTAAATTTTTTCTAGTTGTATTTAAAGGAACAAGATTTCTTATAAAATCAACATTAATTTTTCTTGTTTGAAGTCTTTCTATAACAAAATCAATATTTTGAAGAACAAATTTTAATTCTAACATAAAACAGCCTTTTTTAATTTTTTAGTAAATTTGTATAAAAAAATCTAAAATATTTTTATATTAATATACCTTATAATTTATCAAAGTAAAAAAATTTTAACATTTTATTTTTTTTAAAAATTAATTTTTAAATTGATCCATATTATTAAACAATTTAGTTAAATTAGATTTATTTCTAGATACAAAATTGGAATGATAAATACCTTTACTTAAACTTTTATCTAACTTTTTATTAATAATATTTAAATAAGAAAAAGATTCTTCTTTTGAGCCTGAAATTATCGATTTCTTAAATTTTTTTACAACTGTTTTAATAGAGGATTTAAAAGAAGCATTTTTTAATCTTCTTTTTTCATTAGTTTTATTACGTTTTTTTTGTTTTTTTATATTAGCCATTATCTTTATAACCTTCTCTTTTTATTATTTTTTAATAATTTTTTTTTAAATAAATTTATTATTATTATTTACTTTTTATATTTAATATTTAATTTAAAATTTAACTTTAAAGAAACATTAAAAAAAATTTTTTATTGTAAAATATTATTATATTAATTTTTTTAATTTTTATATATTTTTTTATAAATAAAATAAAAAAACAATAAATAAAATTAATTTATTTTCAATGATTTTTAAAGTTTACATATAGAAAAAAAATAATATTTTTTGATATATAATTATAACATATTATAACATATTAATTTAATTGTATTTATAAACTTTATTATATAAATAAATTTTTTATAAAATTTTTTTAGTTCAAAATATTGTTATTTTGTTAATCTTTTTATAAATTAATTTTTGCACTAACACCATAAATGTTATAATAATACTACAGTTGGTTTATTTTATAATTAATATTTTAGAAACTTTGAAAAATATTAAAAAAATTATGTTTTTATATATATTTTATTATTTTTTTTTTTTTTGAATTTGTTGAAAAAATAAAAAAATATAAATTTATATATAAATTTATATATGCAATTGTATAATTCTATATACTTAAAAAATTATTGTTTAAAAAATTCTATTTTCTATGTTTAATATATTATTAAAAAATATTAATTTCAAAAAAATAATAAAAAACTGAAAAAATAATTAAAAATATAATTATAAAAAATGATAAATAATATTTATTTTATTTATTAATTTAAAAAATATTATTTCTAAAAAAATTATATAAAAACAATAATTATGAAAGAAAATCAAAAATATGAAAAAATTAATAAAAATATCAGCAAATTTAATTACTATTTTTAGAATTTTTTTAGTTTTTTGTTTGTTACCATTTTTATATCTTAAATATGAAAAAAAAATAACAAATGATTTAAATGCTTTTAAATTATTTAAATTTTGGTTTGCAATGATTTTTATTTTAGCATCAATAACAGATTTTTTAGATGGCTATATTGCAAAAAAATTCAAACAACAAACTATTTTCGGAAAATTTTTCGATCCAATAGCCGATAAACTACTAGTGATTATTTCCTTTTTTTATTTATATATATTATGCAAAAACAAAGTTTTATTAAATGATTATAAAAATAACAAAAATTTAGAATATTTTATTATTAGCGTTTTAATTGTTAATATAATTAGAGATTTTTTAATAATGGGTGTTCGTTTGATAGCTTTTGAACAAAAAAATATTATTTCTGCTTCTTTTCTAGGAAAAACAAAAACCTTTTTTACTTTTTTTTCAATAATTTTATTACTATTCGCAGATACGATAGAAAAATATTCTAATAATATAATGTTTTTTCAAATAAACATAATGAATATATTAAAATTCTTTTTAACAATGAATATTATTTTAATTATAATTTCAGGATTAGAATACATTATGAAAAACTTTAAAATTATTTTAATTAATTTATATAAAAAAAAATAAAATAAAAAACTATAAAATTTAATTACAAAGGAATTTAAAAAAAATAAAAAATAATGAATAATGAAATAAATCAAAATATTTTAGAAGAAACATTAAAAGATATTGAAAAACGTTTTGGTAAAGGAAGCATTATGAAATTAAATTCGAAAAACATAAACCCAATACAAGTTATTTCTACAGGTTCTTTAAATTTAGATATAGCATTAGAAATAGGAGGAATACCTAAAGGCAGAATTATTGAAATTTTTGGGCCTGAAAGTTCAGGAAAAACAACACTTGCATTGCACATGATAGCAGAAGCACAAAAATCAGGTGGAAATGTAGCATTTATAGATGTAGAAAATGCTCTAGACCCTAATTATGCTAAAAAAATTGGAGTTAATTTAGATAACTTTATAATTTCCCAACCCGATTCAGGAGAAAAAGCTTTAGATATAGTAGAACAATTAATTAAAAGCGGAATTATGAGTTTAATAGTAGTAGATTCAGTAGCAGCTTTAACGCCTGAAGCTGAACTAAAAGGAGAAATTGGAGATTCTTTTATGGGTTTACATGCTAGAATGATGGGACAAGCAATGAGAAAACAATCTACTATAATTTCTAAAACTAATACAATTGTTATATATATAAACCAATTAAGAGAAAAAGTTGGCTTAGTTTATGGAAACCCAGAAATAACTCCAGGAGGAAAAGCACTAAAATATTTTTCTTCTCTAAGATTAGATATTAGAAAAACAGAATTTTTAAAAGAAGAAAATAAAATTATAGGTTTTAAATCTAATGTTAAAATAGTAAAATCAAAAGTTTCATCACCTTTTAAAATAGCTAGTTTAGAAATAATATACGGAGAAGGAATTTCAAAAACAGGAGAAATATTAGATTTATCTGTTGAATTAGATCTAATACAAAAAAATGGTTCTTGGTATAATTATAAAGATAAAAAAATAGGTCAAGGTAGAGAAAAAATTAAAGATTTTTTAATTCAAAACCCAGAAATATTAGAAGATTTAAAAAATAAAATAAAAAATTATAATAACAAAAAACATAATAATTTAAATAATTTAATTTAAAAAAATAAAAAGGGGTTGTAAAAATGAAAAATAATAAAAAAACATTATATGATGGAGCTAATTGGAATAAATTAGAAGATAGTTATACACAACATTTTTACGAACAAAATTTAAGCCAGTTTTGGCGTCCTGAAGATATTAGTCTGCAAAGCGATTTAAACATATGGAATAATTTATCTCCACAAGAAAAAAAATCTTATTCAAGAAATCTTTTAGTTTTAACTTTTTTAGACACATATCAAGGAGATATAGGAATGCCAGTTATTCTGCGTTCTTGTTTGCCGCACGAACATCAAAAAAAAGCTACTTTAAATTTTATGGGAGCAATGGAAAATGCAGTTCATGCGAAAAGCTATTCAAATATATTTACAACTTTTTTAAATAAAAAAGAAATTGAAAAATTATTTTTATGGGGAGAAAAACAAAAAAATATTCAAAATATATTGAATTATATTGTAGAAATATATGAACAATTAGACAAAAATATTATAATAATGAAAAAAAATCAAGATAATATTTTTGATAATGATTTATTTAATCAAATAAAATGGAAAAGTATGGTAGCATCTGTTTTTTTAGAAACTTGGTTATTTTATAGTGGTTTTTATTATCCACTATATTTTTATGGTATAGGAATGTTAATGCAAGCCGGAGAAATAATTAATCTTATTATAAGAGATGAATCAGTACACGGATTATATATAGCAAGATTAGCTAAAGAGTTATATTATAATTTTGATGAAAAAACTAAAAATAATTTAAAAAATTGGATGAATAAATTTTTAGACAAACTATATCATGAACAAAAAGAATTAACTTTTGTTTTATACAATGAAGTGAATTTAGTAAAAGATGTAGAGATTTTTGTTCGTTATAACGCTAATAAAGCATTAATGAATTTAGGTTTTGAACAAAAATTTCCAAAAGAAAAAATAAACCCTGTAATAATTAACGGCTTAAATACAGAAACTAAAACAATGGATAATTTTTCCATGAAAGGTAACGGTTATCAAAAAATGAAATCAGAAAGCTTAAAAGATGAAGATTTTGATTTCTTTATTAAAAAATAAATTATAAATAAAAAAAGAAAGTTTGTTATAAACTTTCTTTTTTATTTATAATTTATTAATAATTTAAATAATTTAAAAAATTATAAATGGCAGGGATATCAGGATTTGAACCCGAACAAGCGGTTTTGGAGACCGTTATGCTGCCGTTACATCATATCCCCTTTTTTTTTATATACTTATTTTATAATATTAAAAAAAAATATATAAAAATGTTACGGGATGGTACGGGTGACAGGACTTGAACCTGCACGCTTTAAAGCGCTAGAATGTGGATAGAAATATTGCGCCTTAATAATTACTTACTAGGTTTCAATAAGCCCCCACCCAAACCGTACAGGCATGTCTCCATGCATACGGCTTTCCAAGTTCAACTCTTAAAATTCATCACTCTTTAATTGTTTAGATATAACATAATCTAATGGACAAATAATATTAGTTTGTAAAATAGATTACATAATTAAAACAATATAATTTATATTATTTTGTTTCGTCTCTCTGCCTTCCTTCGCCTTGTAAATGGTTTTCCCATTTTCCCTGATAGGTCATTACTCCTATGACTACTATGTTGGCTCTGTAACCATGACCCTATTCAATTTCTTAATAAAAATATAGATTAAACTGATGTCTTATTGTTTAATCATGGGTTTTAGGTCTTCCTAGGTAGCTATAAATTATAGGTTAATGATAAATAGCGGTTGGAGTCTTATGATAGATAATTATTTTGAATTATTTTATTTATAAAAAATAATTAATTTTGAAACTATCTTGGACAAGATCATGTATATTTTAAAAAATAAATTAAATTATTTTTTACTTTTTGATAATTATAAATAATTTAGGATAATTAATATTTATAAAAGATCTATATTGTTATATATATAATTTTAATATTAATAAAAAAATATAAAAACAATGCACTAGAATTTCTTCCATTCTCAGCTCTTCACTAATGTTCAACCTTATTTTATCTTACTCTTGCGAAAACCAAAGAAAACAATTAATTAAATTGTTAATGATTTTAATCTTTATCATCGCTTTACGAATATGCTATTTTCCTATTTATTCTTTCGAACTCTAGTTAATTCGTTGAGTTTTCCTATTATCATAAGGAATGAGGATACCTTAATTTCCTCTATAATTTATGCTCGAACTAGCGCCCTCCTAAATCTAGTGCGTCTTCCGTTCCGCCACACCCGCTTTTTTTAAATAAAAATTTAAATAAAAAATTTAAATAAAAATAAATAAATATTATAATTAAAAATATAAATTATAAAAATTTTAAATTTCAAAAATAAATTTGGCAGACCCAGCTGGATTTGAATCGGGATAGAATTATTGCACTTTACTGTTTTTAATACAGAATTATCACAATTAAGCCCCCCACACCACCGAACAAGCAAGTTTCCAAGCATTCGGCGGTTAAATTAATCGTTTTTTATTTGGCTTTCTTTTATTAAATAAATAAATTTTTTATTTTTACATTAAGATTCTTTTTTTACAAAAAAGAAAATATTTTTTTATTATGAAAAAATACAAAAAATTAAATATGAAAAAATTTTTATTTAAATTTGTATTTAATATTCAATTATCAATATAAATTGATTATTTAATAAAAAATATCAAAATTTTAATTTAAAAACGATTAAAATTTCCTCTTTCGCCTTGTAAAGGTTGTTATCCTTCGCCTCGGTGAGTCAGTCCACTTCTTTCTTCCAAAAGAAACTTTTAATTACTCACGACTACTATGATTCTGCTTTTTCCTTGCTTAAAAAATTAACTTTTTTTATAAACAAATAAGTAAATAAAAATAAATTTAAATTATTTAAGTTTAGGAAGATGAAAGTTACTCTAATATTTACCATATTGATTTTTAGGTGAGATAACCAAAAATATTTTTTTTATATATACATATAAAAATACAATTATTTTAGGTAGATACTAAGTTTTTTATTAAGATAATATTATGATTCGTAGGTTAAAAATCATAATCACTTAGCATAATAGATTAAATTATATTAGTTTCTATTAGTTTTTATTAACTCTTTTATTTCTCTTAGCCACTTTTCAGAGGTTATCCATAAATCAAATTCAATTTGCAAGAATTCTTAGATTTAACTAATTTTTAACCCGTTTCTCGCTTTTATAATCTGCTATAATTATTTTTTCTTTCGTTAAAATAACCGATTATATATTGCCACAAATTATCGTTGTGTATGAATGGTTAATTCACTCAATATTAGGCATCTTTTTCGCCCACCAACGAATGACGGAGTCAAAGTCCGTTGCCTTACCGCTTGGCTATGGGCCTATTTTTTTTAAAATTTTATATAAATATTTTTATTATTTTTATTTATAAAAAAATGAAAATATTAAAAAATATTAATTAAAAAGTTACATTTATATTAAATCAAAAAAATACTTAATTTTATATAATTATTTGGGGCGGTTAATGGATCGAGATAGAATTAGACCGTTTTTCTATTTACTAGATATTAACCTAAGCCCCTCACACCACCGAACAAGCAAGTTTCCAAGCATTCGGCGGTTAAAAAAGTTTTTTGCTAAAAACTTCTTTTTCCTCTTTCGCCTTGTAAAGGTTATTAACCTTTGCCTTGGTGAGTCAGTCCACTTCTTTATTCCAAAAGAAGCTTTGAATTACTCACGACTACTATGATTTTGCTTTTTCCTTACTTCCACAGACTATTCTGTGTTTTTTTTTAGAGAATTTTTTTCTCTAAGAGAAGTTTAGGAAGATCGAAGTTACTCTAATTATCTACGCGACTCATTTAGGTATGCAGACCTTTATAATTAATTCTTCAATCTATATAACATTGAAGAATAAAGTTTAAGGTAGGAACGGAATTAGTTTTTTTATAAAAAATTTAAAAACTTTAATATCTTGAAAATTCAATTCCTAATCTTCAAAAAATTCCGAATAAGAGTTTCAATTCATTACTCTTATGTTGAGTTATTACTCCATTTAATTGCATTTAGCCTTTTTTCATAAAGGTTATCCGTGTGAGTCATTCTTCTGGCGTGATCTTATTGGATATGAATTTCTCCTCAATCCGCTTTTATTCTTTGCTGTAACTTTTGATTCTTTCGTTTCAAAAGCCAAGAATACGAAGGAAACACATTATTATATGTTCGTGAATCGTTAAATCACTGATAATTAGGCATCATTTCGCGCCCGAATCGAACCCACATTTCTAGCTTGGAAGGCTAGAGTAATGGCCATTATACTACATTCGCTTGTAATAAAATTTAATAACAAAAAAAATATATTAAAGAAATATGAAAACATAAAAATAATTTAAATTAATTTTAAATGGTCGGGAAGACAGGATTTGAATCGAGATAGAATTATTGTGTTTTACTGCTCTAGACAGGTTTATTACAATTAAGCCCCTCACACCACCGGACAAGCAAGTTTCCAAGCATCCGGCGGTTAAAATTGGTTATATTGTTTAGTAATTAAATTATTGTTTTTTTTTTTTTTTCTAAAATGAAAATGGTGAAAATTTTCTCGAGAAAATTTTCTTATGTATTATTGAATTTTTTTTATTTGACAATTTTGGCATAAGGTTTTTGTTTATTTGTTTTTTATATTTTGCCAGTTCTTGTCGCTAATTGTTTTTTTGATGAATTTCAATTTTTTGATTTTCATCACTTCATTTTTCATTTTTGACGTTTTTGTCTTTTTTTTATTGGTTTATTACTAGTGATTTTTTTTGTTTAAAGATTAACCAAAATTTTCCTCTTTCGCCTTGTAAATGGTTTTCCCATTCTCCTTGGAAGGTCATTTTATTATTGGTTTCCGCCTATAATTTTGAATTTCCTTCGACTACTATGATTCTGCTTTCTCCTTGCCTCCAAGTTCTCCTTGTTTAATAGATAACCAATAATTTTTTTTGGTTATATGAGGTTTAGGAGGATAGAAGTTACTCTGATATTTACCTTTATGATTTTTAGGTGGGATGGCCATTGTTTTAATTAATAGTTGTTAATAAGAGTTGTTATTCAAACATATATAAGAGTTAATGTTTACTATTAAATAGGCTTACCTTTTTAGAATGGCAGGTTCCTAGGTTTTATTTTGATAATACTATAAAATACAGGTTAAGTTTTATAGTTTCCTAGGTTGATAGATATTTGTAGTTTTCTATCAGTTGAGGTATTACTCCGTTTTATTCCCTTAGCTCCGTTTCAGAAGTTATCCATAAATCATTTCAATTTGCAGATTTCGACTAGACTAAACTACTTTGTCCGTTCTCCGCTTTTACAATCTGCTATAACTGTCTTTTCTTTCGTCAAGGCAGCCGATTGTACATTGTCACAGATTATCTTTCTGTGTGTGATTGGTGAATTTCACTAAATATCAGGCATCTTTCTCGCCCACCCGCGACCTCCTGGTCCCAAACCAGGCGCTATACCAAGCTAAGCTACTTCCCGTTTTTTTAAAGAAAAAAATAAAGTAAAAAAATTTTTTATATTAAATATAATAATTAATTTAATTTGATTTAAATTTTAATAATATTTTAATTATATTTAATGGCGCACCCAAGAGGATTCGAACCCCTAACCTTCTGAATGTGGATAGAAATATTGCGCCTTAATAATTACTTATTAGGTTTCAATAAGCCCCCACCCAAACCGTACAGGCATGTCTCCATGCATACGGCTTTCCAAGTTCAACTCTTAAAGTTCATCACTCTTTAATTGTTTAGATATAACATAATCTACTGGACAAATAATATTAGTTTGTAAAATAAATTACATACTCAAAACAATATAATTTATATTATTTTGTTTCGTCTCTCTGCCTTCCTTCGCCTTGTAAATGGTTTTCCCATTTTCCCTGATAGGTCATTACTCCTACGACTACTATGTTGGCTCTGCAACCATGACCCTATTCAATTTCTTAATAAATATAGATTAAAACGATGTATTATTGTTTAATCATGGGTTTTAGGTTTTCTTAGGTAACTATAAATGCTAGGTTAATGATAAATAGCGGTTGGAGTCTTATGATAGAAAATTTTATTTTAATTTTTTTATTTTTAAAAAAAATAAAATAAAAAATAAAAATATATTTTTCTGGGAAAAGATGTATGTTAAAAGAAAAAAATTTATTTTCTTCTTTTAAAGATAATTATTATTTATTTACGAATCTAATAAATATAAGCCATCTATCTATATTTTATAGGTAATTTTTTATAGAAATTTTAAATTTTTATTCTCTTTAAGTTTTAAAAATAAAAAATTTAAAAAATTTAAAATCCTATAGTAAATATATTTTTTTGATTTTTTACCCTTTTCAGCTCTTAGCTAATTATTAAATTATTTTTATTTAACAATTATTTTTGTTCAACCTTGTTTTATCTTTGTCTCGCAGCTCTCTTTGAAAAAAATAAAATGATATTTTTTATTATATTTTATTTTCTTTGCTACTTTACGAATATGCTATTTTCCCTTATATTCTTTCGAATTCTGGTTAATTCGTTGATTACTTTTATTATCTCAAAAAGTGAGTTACCTGAACTCTCTATCATTTACGTTCGAACTAACGCCCTCCGTAGTCAGATGCTCTATCCAATTAAGCTATGGATGCTTGCATTAATTAATAAGAATAAAATTAAAATTTTTAATAAATAAAATGGTGACCCGTACGGGATTCGAACCCGTGAATGCATGCGTGAAAGGCATGTGAGTTAACCGTTTCTCCAACGGGCCTTTTTAATTATTTTACCTACTTACATATATTATATATATAAATATCAAAATAAAATTTATGTCTTGTATCTTTGACTTTTTTAATATTTAAATTTTTTTTATTTTAGAATGTTAAATTTAAAATAAATTATAAATTAATAAGCTATTAATAAAAATTTTTATTAGAAAAAAAATATAAAATATATAAAATATAATAACATTTTTTTATTTTATTTAATTATTAATTAATTAAAATTTTAAATTTTTTCTAAAATAAGAAAGAAACCTTTTATGATTTTAACAATATTTATAATTAAAGTCAATAAAATATTTAAAATATAAAATTTTTTTATTGATAATTTTTTAAAAAAAGTAATTTTTAAATTTTAATTTTTTTGTTTATATAAAAAAATAAATATTTTTAACGCTAATTCTTTAAAATAAATTTTTAAAAAAATAAATTTTATATTTTTTTGAAAATTTATTTAAAAAAAAAATATAAAGAGCTATAATATTAAACGGCGATTATTTTTAACAATTATATTAATTTAATTCTAAAAAATTTTCATATCTATATTGAAAAATAAAATAAATATATAAAATATTTATATTTGATTATATATATGATTATGATTATAATTTAATTTTATAGTTTAGTATATTTTGTTAAATTATAATTGCATTAATTATTTTTTTAAAAATAATTTTTAATATTTTTAATCTTTTAATAATTTTAAAATAGAATATAATTTTTAATTATTAAATCTATTTAATTACTTTAAAATTTATTTTTTTTAATTAATTTTTGCAATTTTTTTAAATCAAATTGAAAAATTTTTAAAATTTAAAAAAAAATTATAAGATATAATTTTTTATTTCTTATAACTTATATGTATATATGTATAAATAAATAAAATAAGAATAAAGAAAAACAAAAAATTATTAATTATTAATTAACTTATAATTGAAAATAATATGAATATGGGCGCGAAATGATGCCTAATTATTAGTGATTTCACGCATCACGAACATAATGATAATGTGTTCCTTCGTATTCTTGGCTTTTGAAACGAAAGAATGAAAAGTTACAGCAAAGAATAAAAGCGGGTTGAGGAAAAAATTCATATCCAATAAGATCACGCCAGAAGAATGGCTAATATGGATAACCTTTATGAAAAAAAAGGCTAAATGCAATTAAATGGATTGATTATATAATTTTTAACTTATATTTAAATAATTAAATGTTAAATGTTAAAATTTATTAATCTAAAAAGTATTTGAAGAATTAAATATTTGTTTTTCAAAATTATCAGTGTTTTTTAAAAAAAAAATAACATATAAACTTTAATCTACCTTTTTTATTTAATAAATTTTGTTTTTCTATGTTATATAGATAGAAGAATAAATTACAAATTACAAAGGTCTGCATACCTAAAATAGTCACGCGTAGATAATTAGAGTAACTTCGATCTTCCTAAACTTCTCTTAGAGAAAAAAATTCTCTGAAAAAAAACACAGAATAGTCTGTGGAAGCAAGGAAAAAGCAGAATCATAGTAGTCGTGAGTAATTCAAAGCTTCTTTTGGAAGAAAGAAGTGGACTGACTCACCAAGGCAAAGGATAATAACCTTTACAAGGCGAAAGAGGAAAAAGAAGTTTTGAGAAAAAACTTGTTTAACCGCCGAATGCTTGGAAACTTGCTTGTTCGGTGGTGTGAGGGGCTTAGAATAATATCTAGTAATATAGAAAAACGGTCTAATTCTATCTCGATAAATATTATATTAAATTCATGATATCTTATATAAACATATTATTAATATTTAACTAAATTAAAAAGGAGTTTTGTGATACTACAAATGGATGTTAAACAAAAAGCATTACAGATTCATGAAAAATACAAAGGAAAATTAGAGGTAAAAGCTAAAATCGATATAAAAAGTCCTGAAGATTTATCTTTGGTTTATACTCCTGGAGTTGCAGAACCTTGTATCAAAATCAGCCAAAATCCTGAAGATGTTTATAAATATACTACAAAAGGAAATACTGTAGCAGTAAGGGCGCGAAATGATGCCTAATTATTAGTGATTTCACGCATCACGAACATAATGATAATGTGTTCCTTCATATTCTTGGCTTTTGAAACGAAAGAATGAAAAGTTACAGCAAAGAATAAAAGCGGATTGAGGAGAAATTCATATCCAATAAGATTACGCTAGAAGAATGACTCACATGGATAACCTTTATCGAAAAAGGCTAAATGCAATAAACGGGGTAATGATGCTACTGAACAGAAATGAATTGTGACTGTTCATCAAAGTTATTTGAAAAAATAAAAGTTACAATTTTCAAAATTATCAATGTTTTTAAAAAACATCATAGGTTAGTATTAACCTAACTTTGAACTTACCTTTACTTTATATATTATATAAATGAACTTACTCTTTCATGTTATATAGATGTAAGAATAAATTATAAAAAGGTCTGCATGCCTAAATGAGTCGCGTAAATAATTAGAGTAACTTCGATCTTCCTAAACTTCTCTTAGAGAAAAAAATTCTCTGAAAAAAAACACAGAATAGTCTGTGGAAGCAAGGAAAAAGCAGAATCATAGTAGTCGTGAGTAATACAAAGCTTCTTTTGGAAGAAAGAAGTGGACTGACTCACCAAGGCAAAGGGTAATAACCTTTACAAGGCGAAAGAGGAAAAAGAAGTTTTGAGAAAAAACTTGTTTAACCGCCGAATGCTTGGAAACTTGCTTGTTCGGTGGTGTGAGGGGCTTAGATTAATATCTAGTAAATAGAAAAACGGTCTAATTCTATCTCGATTTTGTTTCCAAAATTAAAGAAGATATTTTACGAAGAGATTTTACTATCAATAGTTTTTTAATGAATGAAAAAGGTTTTATATTTGATTACATGAAAGCATATAAAGACTTAAAAAAAAAACAAATTAAAACTATTGGAAACCCTTATAAAAAATTATCAGAAGACGCATTAAGAATAATAAGAATTTTTTATTTTCAATCTAAATTAAATTTTAAAATAGAAAAAAAAACTGAAAAAGCTCTAAAAGAAAATGCATTTTTATTAAAAAAAATAAAACCTGAACAAATTTTTAAAGAATTTCAAAAAATATTAAAACAACCATACTTTATGAAAGCTTTTTTATCTTTAAAAAATACAAATGCTATTTCTTTTTTAAACATTGGTTTGCAAAAAAGTATTCTTTTTATTATAGAAAATAATTGGCCTATAATAAATGAAGAATTATTTTTCGGTTTATCATTTATTTTAGATTGTAGAATAATAGATTATTTTAATTTTAATAAAAAAAAATATTTAAATAAATATTTTTATTTTAACAAAAAAATAAAATTAAATATTTTTTATAAAAAATATTTTTTAAAAATAAATTAAAAAGAGATTCAAAATATTATGAAATATAAAAACCAAACACAATTGTTTAAAAACAAAACAATAGGCAAAAAATATAAATTAGTAGGAAAAGTAAATAACATAAACCAAGGAGAAAATTTTAAAAATGTTGAAGTTTTATTGCCTGAAAAGTTTGCAATAAATATGAAATTAGACATGAATTCTCAAATTCCTTTTATAGAAAAAATTTATATTTTTGAATTTATTTATACAAAAAAAGATGACAAAAATATTCTTTTATGTCAAAAATTCGAATCAATAGAAAATGTTTTAAATTTGAAAGAAATTTATAAATTTTATTCTTATTTTTTTCAATGTTCACCTATATCATTCGATAATATAGAAAAAAATATAAAAAATTATTTATGCAAAATAGAAAATGAAATATTATATCAAATAACTAATAATTTATTTATAAAAAATAAAAATAAATTTTTGACTATTCCCGCTGCTTTTAAAATGCATCATAACTATTATGGAGGGTTAGGACACCATACAATAACTATGTTAAAATTATCTGAAGTTTTTCTGGAAACATATCCTTTTTTAAACAAAGATTTATTACATTCAGGAATAATTTTACATGATATGGCTAAAATAAAAGAATTCGATTTTGTTAATAAAACTTACACTAAAGAAGGTATTTTATTAGGACATTTAATTTCAGGAGTTAACAATATACACGAAGAAGCTTGTTTATTAGGAATACAAAACACTGAAGAAATATTATCTTTAAAACATTTAATAATTTCTCATCATGGTTTTTTAGAATATGGAGCAGCTAAAAAACCTCAAATAAGTGAAGCTCTTTTATTATGGTTTTTAGATGATATGGATGCTAAATTTAATTCTATTGAAACAAAAATAAAAAAAACAGAAAAAGGAAATTTTTCTGAACCTTTATCTGTTGTAGACAAAAAATGTTTTTATAAACCAAACTTAGAATAAAAATTTTTTACTATTTACTTTAAGATATCTATAGTTTTTTTTCTAAGTAATTGAAATATAGGTAAAATTAAACATAAAAAAGAAAATAAAAAAATTAAGATAAATAAATAACTAGATAATGATAAAATTCTGAAAATCGGAGAAATAAAAAAATATGAAATTTCGAAATGTCTAAATTGTTCTAATATTATTTTTTTTAAAACATCATTATGAATAGAAAATGTAAAAAAATTTACAATAAAATTAGAATCTGAATTTGTTGAATTATAAATATTTAAACTTTTTGACAAAAAAATTAACAAAAATAAAGATAAAATAAAATTTATTAAAGAAAATAAAAAACATTCAACAAGAAAAATTTTAAAAATATTATAATTATTAGATCCTAAACCTTTTAAAATTCCTATTTCTTTTTTCTTTAATCGAATACTTAAAGAAAAATATAAAAGTAATATTAAAAAAGGCAATAAACAAAAAAATATTAAAATTTTTATAAAAAAATCAAAAATTTGTGTTTTAGATACATTAATCATCATTTTAGAAAATAAATGAAAAAATTCTATAGGTACAAAAGAGTTTTTTTCTTGAGAAAAAAAAATAGAACACATAATAGGGAAACCATAAAGACAAGCAAAAATAATAGGCATAAACGTACAAATAAATAACAAAAACAATTTTTTACATTTTAAAATACTTATAGCCATTTTGAAAATTAATTTCATATTTAAAAAACTAAAAATAGAAATAAATTCATCTTTTTCATAATTATTTTCTTTTACCTGAAACATATTATTTGAAATTGAAATTTCTTTTTTTGGTTTCAATGATTCAGTTTTTGTAATTAAATTATCTTCAATAATAGAACCATTTTGTATTTTAATAATTCTATCTGCATATTTGTAAGCTTTATCTTCATCATGTGTAACAATAATCAATAATTTATTTTTAGATATTTTTTTAAATCTATTAAAAATTCTTTTACTTGTATCGCTATCAATATTAGAAGTTGGCTCATCAGCTAAAATAACTTTACTATCTTTAACTAATGCACGAATAATAGATATTCTTTGTTTTTGTCCTCCAGATAATTCATTTATTTTTCTCATTTTAAAAGATTTATCTAAATCCATTTCATTCAATAATGAATCAATTAAATTTTCGTCAATTTGTTTATTTTGTAATTGATAAGATAATTTAATAATCGAGATAGAATTAGACCGTTTTTCTATTTACTAGATATTAATCTAAGCCCCTCACACCACCGAACAAGCAAGTTTCCAAGCATTCGGCGGTTAAACAAGTTTTTTCTCAAAACTTCTTTTTCCTCTTTCGCCTTGTAAAGGTTATTACCCTTTGCCTTGGTGAGTCAGTCCACTTCTTTCTTCCAAAAGAAGCTTTGTATTACTCACGACTACTATGATTCTGCTTTTTCCTTGTTTCCACAGACTATTCTGTGTTTTTTTTCAGAG
>NZ_VBRA02000004.1 GCF_005774685.2 Texas Phoenix palm phytoplasma
AAAAATGTCCATGTTAAAAAGTGGAATAACTTAAAAAAAAGTGGAATAACTTAGTCAAAAAGTGGAATAACTTAGTCAAAAAGTGGAATAACTTGGCAAAAAAGTGGAATAACTTGGTAAAAAAGTGGAATAACTTTTTGTGTAATTACGCAAAAAAGGTTAAAAACATAAAAAAACGCTAATTTTTGGTCGGTTTACTAATAACAATAACAATATAACTATATAACTAATATATAAAGAAGAAAAAAAATTTTTTTTTATTTTTTTGAAAAACGAAAAAAGAAAATGTTGAAGAAAAAATTCCTTCGTAGATAAAGCAAATCAAGTCTTCTCACATAGTAAAAAACTTAAGTGAGGGATTTCTATGAACTCACTTCATTTAAGTCATTATGAAGCTTTTCAAATTAAGAAAATAGGTAGCGGCCAAAAATTGTTTTCACGACTCACCAAAAGTGGAATAAGTAGTGAATTCAAAAAGTTATTCCACAAAAAATAAAAAAGTGGAATAACTTTCAAAAAAGTGGAATAACTTTGGAACAAAGTTTATAAATGAAGTTCTTTGGTTCTTATTTGAAGAAATTTTTTTATTCAAAAAAGTGGAATAACATGTGAATAACTTCTGTTTTTAGGAAGTTGTTCCACTTTTTTTTACTAAAAAAAAGAAAATTTTGTCTCTTTTTCTAAAAAAGCTAAAAAAAAAGAAAATTTTTACTCTTTTTTAACTAAATTTTAAAAAATGTCCATTTTAAAAAGTGGAATAACTTAAAAAAAAGTGGAATAACTTAGTCAAAAAGTGGAATAACTTAGTCAAAAAGTGGAATAACTTGGCAAAAAAGTGGAATAACTTGGTAAAAAAGTGGAATAACTTTTTGTGTAATTACGCAAAAAAGGTTAAAAACATAAAAAAACGCTAATTTTTGGTCGGTTTACTAATAACAATAACAATATAACTATATAACTAATATATAAAGAAGAAAAAAAAATTTTTTTTTATTTTTTTGAAAAACGAAAAAAGAAAATGTTGAAGAAAAAATTCCTTCGTAGATAAAGCAAATCAAGTCTTCTCACATAGTAAAAAACTTAAGTGAGGGATTTCTATGAACTCACTTCATTTAAGTCATTATGAAGCTTTTCAAATTAAGAAAATAGGTGGCGGCCAAAAATTGTTTTCACGACTCACCAAAAGTGGAATAAGTAGTGAATTCAAAAAGTTATTCCACAAAAAATAAAAAAGTGGAATAACTTTCAAAAAAGTGGAATAACTTTTTGTGTAATTACGTAAAAAAGGTTAAAAACACAAAAAAACGCTAATTTTTGGTCGGTTTACTAATAACAATAACAATATAACTATATAACTAATATATAAAGAAGAAAAAAAATTTTTTTTTTATTTTTTTGAAAAAAATTAAAAAATGTTTTTGTAAAGAATTAAATATCGTTAAAGATTATGATATATAAAATATATTAACAATAATTATATTTCTTATTATTGTCTTATAAATTTTTTTTAATAATAATTTATGTAAAAAATAAATAACCAATTTAGATTCTTTTTAAAAGAATTGAAAAATTTTTTAAAAACATTAATATTTTAGTTTTTTTAATAAATAAAAAAGTTGTAGACATTTGGATTAATAAGGTGTTTATGACTTTTTTATTTGATGGTGTATAATGTATATATAAAGTCATAGGCATTTTTCTGGAAGTGGGTGTCTGTGACTTTATATTTTTTTTACAAAAAAATAAATAAATAATATAAAAAAAATCTATATAACTTTTGCCGAAGTTATATAGACAATAATGATAAGAAAGTGAGAATAAATAAATGATTTTTATAGAATCATTTTTAAAAATTTTTAATATTGTTTTTTCTTTTTTAAAAGAACAATATTATATTTTATTACAGTTTAGAAATATTAATTTTTCTAATACTGAAAAAATTCTTCCTAATTTAGGAAATTTATTAAATTTTCTTTTTTCGTTTTTAAAAATATCTTTCATTATGATAATAATTTATTTTATCCAAGATATTTTTCAATTATTTTTTAATTTTATTTATTTGATTTTATTTTTAATTAAAAATATTTTTAAAATTTTTTGTTTTCCATTTCGATGGATAACAAATTTTTTGAAAATAAAATTTTGTAAAAATATTAAGGATATAAAAACATGAGAAATAAAAAATATTTTCTATTTATTATTTATGTTTTAATTTTCATAATTTTAATCATTTTATCTTTATTCAATTTTTTCTTTTCGCCTTTTTTTAAAATTCCTTTGAAAGAAGTTAATTTCAAGGAAAAAAAAATTTCTGAAAAAATTAAAGAAATAATTCCTGAAGTAACAAAAGAAATTACTTCTAAAAAAATTATACCTGAAAATAATTTCACTGAAAATATTAATAAAAATATTAATAAAGAAGAAAAAATTATAGAATCACAAATTATTGAAAATAAAATAATTTCTGAAGATAAAAATGAAGAAAATAATTTAAATACAAATTCAAAATCTGAAGAAGAACTTTTGGAAGAGTATTATTCTTTTGTTTCTAAACCTGTTATAGATGAAGAAGAAGAAGTTTTTTCAAATCAAAAAAAAAATTATTTAAGTAATATTGATGATATTGGAAAAACAATATTTCAAGAAATATTTCCTGAATTAACTCATTTTAGAGATATAGATATTAGAGGTAAAACTTTTGATGAAGTAGATGAAATAACAGAAAAATATATCCTTATGCAAAATAATATTTCTTCTGAAGAAAAAAATAAAATTGTAAATAATTATCATTATAAACCTTGGTTTGTTAAATTTTCAAAAAATAACGAAAAAAATTTATTAGAAAATATTGTTGGAGTTGATTCTTTGCTTTTGGCTACAACTAGAATTCCTGTTTTATTTTAATTTAAAGTTTTTACTTTTATTTAAAGTATAGGCGAAGTAAGTTCGCCTACAAATTTTTTAATAAAAGAAATCAAACAACTTAAAGTAATAAAGAAAAAAATTAATGAAAAAAATAAATATGAAAAACAAAAATTTGATATTAATAATATAAATTCAGCTATTCAAAAAATTAAAGAAAATCTTCAAATACCAGCATTATTAAAATCATTAATTTACCTTTTCAATATAACTTGTAATTTTAAATTTTTTTTCATGAGGATAATAAATCTTCTATGGTTTTTAATCTTTCTTTTACAAAAATAAATTACATTGTTATTATTGTTTAGAAATTTTTTATTTTTGTTTTTTGAAAAATTCAAAATTAACTTTTATTTAAATACTTATTTAATTTATATCAAAAATATAAAATTCCAATTTAATTACAATAAATGTAATTTTTTAAAAAAGTTATTACTTTGTTTAATATTTTTCCATATTATTATCATTTTCTTTTTAAGAAAAAAAGAAAAATACTAAAAATACTTATTTTATTAAATTTTTACTTTAACTTTATCTTAAAAGCATAAAAGAATAAATAAATCTTTTAAAAAAATTATAAATTTTTAGAAGGAAAATTATTGATATAAAAAATACATTATAATGAAAAATTTTTAAATTAATTTAAATTGTTCATAACAAAAATATTATTTTTTAATATAATTTTATTGACAATGTTTTTATTTTTTTAAAAAATTTTTAAATAAAACAAATAAAAAATAAAATTAATAATTACTAAATTTGTTTATAAGTAAGTAAATAAAATAAAGCGTTTTTAACTATTTACTAATAAAGTTTTTGTTTTATTTTTATAAGGTTTCTTAGGAAAAATGTTATTTAATCTTTAGAATTCTAGAATTCTAAAAAAGAAATATTTTTTAAAGTATTACTAAAAAATATAATAACTTTTTATTTCTAATTTCTATTTAAAAGAAATAAAAGATTTTTTTAAATCAAACAATTTCAGTATACATAAAAAATGTTATAGACATTTTAACTTAAATTAGGTGTCTTATATGGCTTTTTTATATTTATATAATTTTTATATAATTTTATATAATATTTTATTTACAAATTAAAGTAATAAAAATTAATATAAAAAATCATGTAAAAGTAAAATGTCTTGACTTTTATGTTTTTGTTTATAAAATTAAATTAAATAAAAAAAATATATACAATCAATTTTGCTATAATTATACAGATACACATTAAATGAAAGCAGGTTTAATCAATGACTATAATTGAACTATTTATTAACATTTTAAATCTTATTTTTTCTTTTTTAAAAGAGCAATGCCAAAGTCTTTTACAATTTAAAAATGTTTACTTTTCAAATAAAACAAACTTTCTTCCTAGTTTAGGCAGACTTGGAGTTTATATAATTGCTTTAACAAAGATAATATTTTTTATTATATTAATTTACTTTATTAAAGATATTTTGCATATTGCGTATTATTTTTACTTTTGCAAATTACTTTTTTTATATTATACAAAAATTAGTAAAAGTAAAATATTTTCTTCTTCGTTTTATAACACAATTTTTAAAAAAGCTAAAAAAAGAAAATTTTTACTCTTTTTTGACCAAATTTTAAAAAATATCAATTTCAAAAAGTGGAATAACTTTTTGTGTAATTACTTAAAAAAGGTTAAAAACACAAAAAAACGCTAATTTTTGGTCGGTTTACTAATAACAATAACAATATAACTATATAACTAATATATAAAGAAGAAAAAAAAATTTTTTTTATTTTTTTTGAAAAACGAAAAAAGAAAATGTTGAAGAAAAAATTCCTTCGTAGATAAAGCAAATCCAGTTTTCTAACGTGGGAAAAAATTTCTGTGAAGGTTTTTTCCTCCCCTCTATAAACTCTTTACTTTATACTTTATCTAAAGCATATTTAGGTTTTGGCATTATTGGACAAATGCGGCCAAAATATTTTTAGTACGATTTACTAAAAGTGGAATCTTATAAGAAAAAGATAAAAAAGAAATTTTTTTAAATTTAAAAAAATAAATATTAATAAAACTTAATATAAAGTATAAAAAATTTTTTCAAAAAATATAAAATAAAAAAGCGTAATAATCATTTTTTTAAAAAAGTTATTTAATAAAAAATAAAAAAGTTATTTTTTATTTAAAAAATAAAGTTAAAATATAATTATAAAAGAAATTATTTATTTTATTTATTATCAAAAAAAATTATTGTATTTATATTTTTTTATTAAAAAAAATTTATTTTTGTTTTATTTATGTTTATGTTATTGATAATTTATTTTTTTAATTATTTTTGAAAATTTTTTTATTTTAATTAAAATATTTTATGAAAAAAAGTTATTTTTGTTTTATTTATTTTAGAAATAATTTATTTTTGAATTTTGGGAAAAGGTGATTTATTTAATATGAAAATAGTTTACGATAGTTATCCTAATGGTAATGTATTTGAATTTGCAATGAGATTAGATTATAAATCCGAGAGAATTGAAGAATTCCAAAATTTAGATGATGAAGAAATTTTTTTAATAACTAAAACAGTTAAATTTGGAGAAATATCTAATGTTACTGAAGAATTCTTAAAAAAATATTCTTATTTAGTTGTAGGATTGGCTGTTTCAGGAAATAAAAATTATGGTATTAATTTTGGCAAAGCAGGAGAATTGATAGAAAAAAAATACAAAATTCCTTTGATACTAAAATTTGAAGGAAAGGGTTTTGATGAGGATTTACAATATATTAAAAAATGGTTAAAAGAGTATAAAAATATGGATATAGAATCGAAAAAAAATAAAAATAATAAAATAAAACCTTGGATTTATTTAAATAATCAAATAATTAATGATAAAGGAGAAATAAAAGATTTAAAAAAAGATAAAGAAGCATTAAAATCTTTTTTTTTGGAGGAAGTTATTCCAAAATTAAAAAAATTTAATTCTTTAAAAGAAAAAATATCTTTCTTGATAAAAGAAGAATATTATGAAGAAGAATTTTTTAAGAAATATTCTTATGAAGAAATAAAAGAAATTTATAAAATAGCTTATGATGCAAAATTTCGTTTTCCTTCTTTTATTGGAGCTTTTAAGTTTTATAAAGATTATTCATTAAAAACTTCAAATAAGGAACAATATTTAGAAACTTATGAAGATAGATTATCTGTTAATGCTTTATATCATGCTTCTGGAAATTTCGAATTAGCTAAAACTCTTATAAAGAATCTTATTAAACAAAATTTTACTCCTGCTACACCTATATTGTTAAATACAGGATTAAAAAATAGGGGAGAATTTGTTTCTTGTTTTTTGTTAGAAGCTGGAGATTCTTTGAATGATATTTCTAGAATTTTAGAATTTTCTATGCAACTTTCTAAAATAGGAGGAGGAGTTTCTATTAATTTATCTAATTTAAGAGCTAAAGGTGAATCAATTAAAAAAATTAAAAATGTTTGCAAAGGAGTTATAGGAGTTGCTAAATTATTAGATTATGCATTTCGTTATGCAGATCAAATGGGTCAAAGATTAGGAGCTGGAGCTGCTTATTTAAATGTTTTTCACGCAGATATTGAAGATTTTTTAAATTCTAAAAAACTTAATGCTGATGAAGATGTAAGATTAAAAACATTATCATTAGGTGTTGTAATCCCTAATAAAATGATAGAATTAGCGAAAAATAATCAAAAAATGGCTCTTTTTTTTCCTCATAATGTTTTTCAAGAATATAAATTAAATTTTTCTGATATTAGTGTTGAAATGGATAAATGGTATGATGTTTTAATAAAAAATCCTAAAATAAAGAAAAAATTTATTAATCCAAGAAATTTATTAGAAATAATAGCCCAAATCCAAGGAGAGTCTGGATATCCTTATATAATGTTTTGTGACAATGCTAATGAAAAAAATACTTCATTTCAAAAAATAAAATTTTCTAATTTGTGTACGGAAATTTTACAACCTTCTATAACTTCTCATTACGGTGATTATGATAATAGAGAAAAAGATAAAATAGGTATGGATATATCCTGTAATCTTTCTTCCGGACATATGGAAAATATGATAAAAAATAATTCTATAAAAGAAACTGTTTTTTCTGCTATGGAAATTATGAATTCTGTTTCTTTAAAAACTAAAATAAGTTATGTTCCTGCAGTTTTTAAAGCTAATAAATTAAATAGAAGTGTTGGTTTTGGTATTATGGGACATCATGGTTTTATAGCCAAAGAGATGATAGATTTTGGAAGTCCCGAAGATATAGAATTGATAGATGTATTTTTTAATATTGTTAATTTTTATTCTCTTTTGCATTCTAATAATAAAGCTAAAGAAACTGGCGAAAAGTTTTTTAAATTTGAAGAATCTACTTATGCTAATGGAAAATATTTTGAAGATAAAAAAGCTATTTTTCCTAGTTCAGAGAAAATAAAAAAAATTTTTCAAGGAATTGAAATTCCAACAGATGAAGATTGGAATAAATTGAAAAAAAATGTTATAAAATATGGGTTATATAATTCACATAGGTTAGCAATAGCTCCTAATGGTTCTATAGGGTATATTATGTCTGCAACTCCTTCGCTAACACCTATTAAACAATTAGTAGAAGAAAGAACTTATGGAAATTCAAAAACTTATTTTCCTGCTCCGCATTTAGAAGAATTTGCTTTTATGTATCAAACCGCTTATAAAATGGATAAATATAAAATAATAGATGTTGTTAGTACTGCACAAAAACATATAGATCAAGGAATTTCTTTTGAACTTTGTATTACTTCAGATATAAATACTAGAGAGTTGCAAAGATATTATTTGTATGCAAATTACAAAAAAATTAAAACTCTTTATTATACAAGAACTCAAAAATTAAAAATATTTGAATGTGAAAGTTGTGGAATTTAATTTTAAAAAAAAATTATTTTTTCATTTTTTATTATTATGATAAATATTTAATTTTCTAAATCTCAAGAAATAATAAAAATAATATTTTTTGATTTTCTATTTTTATTATTTTTTGTTTAAAATTTTTTTAATTAAATCTAAATTTTAAAATAATATAAATATAAAAAATATTTTTTTACTTAATAAATAATTTAATTATACTTTTATATGAAATTTTATTGTTGGAAAATAAAACTTAAAAGGTAAATAAAATGAAAGAAAAAGAGTTGTCTAATCAAAATCAAGTTATTTGGAATAATATTTTAAATGATTTATCTCTTATTTATAGTGATGAGGTTTTTCAAGAAAATTTCGCTTATATGAAAAAACCTTACAAAATAGAAAATGGAATTTTTTTTCTTTTGGTTGAGAATGATTTTATAAAAAGAAAAATTTCTAATTTTTATATAGATAAAATAGAAGAAATTTCAAAAAAATATTCTGAAGAAAAAATTTTTTTTGAGTTTATTTCTAAAAAAGAAATAAAAAATGATTTAGTACAGGAAAATAATGATTTTTTAGAAAATAAAAAAATTAATTTTAATAGTTTTCATCAAGGTAATTTAGATCCAGAATATACTTTTGAGAATTTTGTTTCTGGAGAAAGTAATAATTTTGCTTTTCAAATGGCTAAAAAAGTTGCTGAATCAAATAAATTTTTTGTAAACCCATTATATATTTTTGGTTCTGTTGGGTTAGGAAAAACTCATCTTATGCAGGCTATTGGAAATTATTTTTTAAAAAAAAATCCTAAAAAGAAAGTTTTGTATATAAAAGCTGATTCCTTTATTGAAGATTTTACTCATCAATTAAAAAAAGAGAAAATGGAAGATTTTAATAATAAATATAGAAATATAGATGTTTTATTAATAGATGATATTCAAATGATGTCAGAAGCAAAAAGAACTCAAATGGAATTTTTTAAACTTTTTGATTATCTTAATCTTAATAAAAAACAAATAGTTATAACAAGTGATAAACCTATTTCTGAATTAAATGATATTATGGAAAGGTTAACAAATAGATTTAAAGCAGGATTAGTAGTAGATGTTAAAAAACCAGATTCCAAGCATCGTTTAAATATTTTAAGAAAAAAATTTTTTGAAATACAAGGAAATAGTTTAATAAAAAAAGAAATTTTAGAATTTATTTCTTCTAATTTTTATGATAATATTAGAGAAATGGAAGGTGCTTTATTGAGGTTAATGAATTATACAAATTTTCATAATATGGAAATTAATTTAAAAAATACTATTAATTCTCTTGAACCTCTATTAAAAACTAAAAAAAAGCCTCTTAAGGAGGAATTGGATTTTGAAAAAATAAAAAGTGTTTTGAGTGAAGTTTATAATATTGAAATTCGAGATTTCGTCAGTAAAAAAAGATATTCTAATTTAACTTTGCCTAGATGTGTTGCTATTTATTTTATGAAAAATATTCAGAATATTTCTTATAAAAATATTAGTTTTCTTTTTAAGAGAAAATATTCTACAATTGTTAAATCTTTTAAAAAAATAGAAAAACAAATTGCTGTTGATAAACAACTAAGAAATATATTGCAATTAGTTTCTGACAAAATAAATTAATTTAAAAAAATTTTTAAGGAAAAAATAAAGAAATAATAAATATGAATTTTGAAATTAAAAAAGAAGTTTTTTTACATTATCTTAACCAGATGCAAAAAATACTTCCACAAAAAACTCTTTTTCCACCAAATTTATATATTAAAATTACAATGAAAGAAGATTATTTCTTTTTGGAAGTTAATAATGCTAATGTTTCTGTTAGAAAAAAAGTTAAAGATGATAGTTTAAAAGTTATTCAACAAGGTTCTATAACAGTTTTAGGAAAACATTTTACAGATATTATTAAAAAAATTGATCATGATTTTTTAAAAATGGCTACTATGGAGAAAAGATTTTTAATTATTCAAACTGAGACTTCTGAATATAAATTAAAAACTATGAATCCTGATTTATTTCCATTTTTAAGTGATTTTTCTTTTGATTTTGAAAATTGTTTTGAAATTGAAAGTGAATGTTTAATTAAATTGATTAAAGAAACTATTGTTGCTGCTTCTAAAGAAAAAACAAAAGTTATTTTAACTGGTTTAAATTTAATTTATAAAAAACCTTTTTTAACTGCTATTGCAACTGATTATTTTAGAGTTAGTCAAAAAAAAATTCCACTAAATATTGATTATTCTGATTTTAATGTAGTTGTTCCAGTGAAAAGTTTGGAAGAATTAAATAAGTTATTGGAACAACAAGAAGAAAAAGTTTTAAAAATTTCTATAAATGAACAAAAATTTTGTTTAAATACTGATTCTTTATCTTTTCAAACTATTCTTTTAGAAGGTGAATATCCTAAAATTCCTAAAATTAAAGAAGATAAATTTTGTCATTTTTTTACGTTAAATAGAGTTAATTTAATTAAAATTTTAGAAAGATTGTCTTTATTTCTTCCTAAAGAAGGAGATATTTCTGAAAATATAGTTGAATTTAAAATTAACGAAAAAAGCAAAGTAGAAATTTCTTCTTGTAGTGAAATTATAGGAAAAGCTATTGAAGAGATTGAAATTTTAGAAGAATTTTTGCAGAATAATTATAAAACTGCTTTTAATCTAAAGTCTTTAGAAGAAATTTTAAAAGTTTTTCCTACAAAGTATATTGATTTTCGGTTTGAAATTCCAACAAAACCTTTTATAATTTCTAATTCGGAAAATCCTAGTCTTTTGTATTTGATTTTCCCTTTTTTTAATAAATAAAATAATTATAAAAATTTTTTATTATTTTCTAATTAATAAAAATTAATAAAAATTAAACAAAGGTATATTGAGTAAAATGAATATTGTAAAAAATAAAAATGATTCTTTATTTTCTTTATTAAGTTTTTCTGGAAAAATTTTTTTTTGTTTTGTTTTATTTATAACTATTTTTACATTTGTAATTGATATACAATCTTCTTATTATGTGAAAAAATTAAATTTTTTACAAATTATTAGATCTTTAATGTTTTTTTTTACAAAACAAACTATTTTTTTTATTTTAATTGTTTTATTACTTTTTTTGTTTAATATTAAAAATAAAAAATTATATTATTATATCTTTTTTATGTCTATTGTAGATGCGTTAATAATTGGTGTTGTTTATAATACTATTCTTTCTGCTCTTTGGACTACTAAAAGTGATATTTATAAATTTTCAATATTTTTTCAAAAAAATAATTTTGATTTTAGTCAAAATTTTTTATATCAAATTTATGAATCACATGTTATTAGTATATTTCAACATTTATTAGTTCCTTTTTTTTATTTTTTGTTTTTTTTGTTTTTTGTTCCTTTAGAATTTAAAATTAATAAAAAAATTTTTTATACTTTTTTTCATTGTTTAGGTTATTTATTTTTTTGGTTTTTGTGTCTTTTTATTGTAGAAGGATGTCATAATATTTCTTCTAGCGATGATTGTTGGTTACCTTATTTTACTATTCAATGTCCAATTCATGGAGAGTTATTTGGAAAACAAATATTTGGTTTTAGTCATGAATTAGCAGTTTTGATTAGGATTTTTTTCTTAACTATTTTATTTACCTTTATTTTTGCTATGGTTTTTTCTTTAAAAAATAATTTAAATAAAAAATTTTTATTTAGAAAAAAAAATGTAATTTAAATATTTTTAAAAATTTTTCAAATATTAATATTTAAATTTATTTTTCAATAAAAAATCGTTCCTAACATAAAAATAAATAAATAAATAAATTAAATGGAATTGAAATTGAGAATATAATTTTATGTCAATGTTTATTAAAAAAAAAAAGAGATTAGTTACTGGAATTAAACCTACGGGTGATTTAACATTAGGAAATTATTTAGGAATAATTAAACCTTTGCTGTTTTTTCAAAAAAAATTTTGTCATGAATATGAAATTTATTTTTTTATTGCTGATTTGCATGCTTTGACTACTGTTCAAGATGCTAATTTATTAAAAAAAAATATTTATAATATAATTTTTATTTGTTTAGCTTCTGGTTTAGATTTGGAAAAAATTAATTTATTTGTTCAATCTGATGTTCCTCAACATTCTTATTTGCATTATATTATGGAAAGTGTATCTTATTATGGCGAAATGAATCGTATGATTCAATTTAAAAAAAATAAAAATATTGAAAATAAAAATTTAAGAATTTCTTTATTTACTTATCCTATTTTAATGGCTTCTGATATTTTAATTTATGAACCTGATATTGTACCTGTAGGAGAAGATCAAAAACAACACTTAGAACTTACTCGTACTTTGGCTAGACGTTTTAATTCTTTGTATGGAAAAATATTTAAAGTTCCTAATTTTTTTAAGTCAGGAGAAATTATAAAATCTTTAAAAAATCCAATTAATAAGATGAGTAAAAGTTCACAAAACAATAATTTTGATGATAAAGGATGTATTTTTATTTTAGATGAATTGGAAATAATTAGGGAAAAAATTCTTAAATCAGTAACTGATTCTGATAATAAAATAAAATATAATGTTTCACAAAAACCTGGTATTTCTAATCTTTTGAATATTTATTCTTCTTTTAAAGGTTGTAGTATATCTCAGTCTGAAGATTTTTTTAAAAATTATTCTTATATGCAGTTTAAAAAAATAGTTTCTGATTTAGTTGTGGAAAAAATCGGAATTATTCAGAAAAAATTTTATTTTTTAAGAAATCAACCTTTTTCTTTTGAAAATATTTTAAAAAAAAATACTATTAAAATGCAAACAATGGCTGATAAAAAGATCAAATTGTTAAAAGAAAAATTAGGAATAGGAATTTTAAAATAAAATTTTTAAAATTTTATTTATTTTTTAAAATATTGACATTAATTTTTTTATTTGATAGAATTACGCTAGATATGAAAAAAAATAAGTGATTTTGAAAGAAATTTTTTTAAAAATTATTGAATTTATTTTTTTATAAAATTATTGAAAATTAAATTATAAATGAAATAAAAATAAGTATAAATTAATGTTTTTTAAAAACTCCTTATCTTATTTATATTAATAAATTAAGATCAAAAGACCATAAGGAAAGGTTATTAATAATTTAGATGAAAAAATATGAGATAATGTATATTTTAAATCCTACATTAGACGATAAAAGTATAAAAAATATTACTAATAATATTAATAATATTTTTAAAGAAGGAAAAATTTTAGATTTTAAAGGTCCAGAATTAAAGACTTTAGCTTATTCTATCAAAAAATTTTCTCAAGGATTTTATGTTAATTTTTTTGTTTATGCTAATAATGAAATGATTAAAGAATTTCATCGTATATCTAATATCCAAGAAGATATAATTCGTTTTGTTGTTGTTAAAATTAGTGAAGAAAAGGAAGAAAATATTAATGATTAATTTTGTTTGTTTAACTGGTAGAATCACAAAAGATCCTGAATTGGTTCTTGTTAATGGGAATATTCCTTTAGTAAATTTTACTTTAGCTGTTAATAGAAATTTTAAAAATTCTTCAGGAATATATGAAACTGATTTTATTCGTTGTGTTGCTTGGCGTCAACAAGCTGAAACTTTATGTAAATATATCACAAAAGGTTCTTTAATAGGTATCGAAGGCAATATTAGAGTTAGTAATTATGATAATATTGAAAATAATCAAAAACAATTTGTTACGAAAATTAATTGTAATTCAATCCATTTTTTAGAGTTTAAAAAAGATAATTTTAAAATGAATGGTAAAAATGAAGATCATTTAATGAAACATAATTTAAATAATGATGAGTTGGAAATTAATGAAAAAGAAAAAGACCAAAATTATGAAGAAATCAAAATAGAAGAAGATGATGGATTAGCTTTTTAATTTTTCAAAATAAAAAATTTTAAATAAATCAGGTGTTAAAATAAAATGCAAAAACCAAAAAAATATTTAAAAAGACGTCGTAAAGTTTGTTTTTTTACTCAAAATAAGTTTACTTATATTGATTTTAAAAATGTGGAATTATTGAGTAAATTTATTACTAGTAAAGGAAAAATTTTACCTAGTAGAACTACTGGAACTTCGGCCAAATGGCAAAGAAGATTAGCTAAAGCTATTAAATTAGCTCGTATTATGGCTTTGATACCTTTTGTGGCATAGTTAAAATTAAATAAACAAGCAAATAGCTCGTTTATTTTTTTTATATACTTATTATTTTTTTTTATGTTCTAAAAAGAAAAATAAATAATAAAATATAAAAAAATAATATTTAATATTTATGATAAAATGTTTTTTTATAAATTTAATATAATTTAAATAGAAAATGTAAAATTTATAAAAAAAAAGAAAAGAGATTTTTTTGAAAATTATGTTTAGAAAATTTCGTGAAAAAATTGTTAATTATAATAAATTTATATTTTTTTTAATTTTTATTGTTTTTTCTTTGCATACTATATTTTATGATTTTAATAATGTGAAAATTATTTTTCAACAACCTGAAAAAGCTTTAAAAGATTTGAAAGAAATTAAAACTATTATTTTAACATTGTTTTTTAGTCTTTTTGGTAAAATTATTATTTTTTGCCTTCTTTTTTGCATTTATTTTAATTTAAAAAATCATTTTCGAATTAAAAGATTAAAAAATAGATTATCTTTGTGGTCTAAATTATCATATTATGTTCATCAAATAGGAGAAGATGTATTTAATGAATTACCTATAGGAATTATTGTTATTGATTCTGTTTCTAAGGAAATACAATGGGTTAATAATTATGCTAATATTATTTTTAATAATCCTGAAATTAATACTCTTTTATATGATTTAAATGTTAAAATGTTAGAATTATTGAATTGTGTTGAAAAACAAATTGTTCTAAATATAGGTAAAGAAAGTTTTGATTGTATATATAATGAAGAATTCAATGTTTTTTACTTATTTAATGTTACTGAAAGAGAAAGGATTAAAAAACTTTATTATCAAAAAACTCCTGCTTTAATTTTTTTATCTTTTGATAATTTAGATAATTCTTTGAGGAATTGTGATTTATCTGAACAATCTCAAATAAAAGTAGAGTATCTTAGTGCGTTATCAGATTTTTTTGAAATATATGAAAGTTATTTAAAGCAATTATCAGAAGATAAATTTTTGCTTTTATCTAATCGTCAACAATTAGAAAAAATGATGGAAAATAAATTTTTTATTTTAAAAAATATTAGAGATATTTCTAATAAATATAAATTAAAAATAACTCTTTCTATGGGAATTGCTTGTTATAATTTGCCTTATAATAAACTTGCTTTTCATTCTCAAAATGCTATTGAATTAGCTCAAAAAAGAGGCGGAGATCAAGTTGTAGTAAATATCGAAAATCAAAAAATTCAATATTTTGGTGCTACCATTTCTTCTTTAAGTACTAATTCAAAAGTTTCTACTAGGGTAAATTCTGAAATTATTAAAGATCTTTTAGAGAAGCATGATAATTGTTTTATTATGGGTCATATCTTAGCAGATTTAGATTCTTTAGGTTCAATGATTGCTTTTTATAAAATAGCTTCAAATATAAAAAATAATTCTAATCATTATTTAATCATTGATGAAGAAAAAATAGATCAAAATTTTAAATCTATTTATAAAAATTTAATTCAAGAAGAAAAAAAATTATCTAAAAAAATTATTAATACTAAAAAAGCTTTAAAATTAGTTAATAATAATTCTTTATTAGTTATTTTAGATACTTATAACAAAGATATAGTTAATAGTCCAGAATTATTAAATTTAACTTCAAATATTTTAATAATAGATCATCACAGAACAACTGAAGAAGTTATACCTAATACTTTTGCTTATTTAGATTCTTCAGCTTCTTCTACTGTAGAAATATTGATTGAATTAATAGTTTTTTTTAATTCTAAAATCGAAATTACTCCTTTTGAAGCTAGTATTATGTATGGAGGAATGATAATTGATACTAATTATTTTACTTATCGTACTAGCCCTAGAACTTTAGAAGCAGCTGCCCAATTGATTTCTATGGGAGCTGAAAGTTTTAAAGTAAAATTTTGGTTAAGACCAGAATTTTCTAAAATTATAAAAATGAATGAATTAATTTCTAATATGGAAATTTATTTAGATAGATATGCTATTGCAAAAAGTAATGTTATTTGTAATAATAGGTCTTTTTTAGCTCAAGTTTCTGAAAATATTCTGAATATTCAAAATATAGAAGCTGCTTTTACTATTTGTAAATTGCAAAAAAATAAAATTGGAATTAGCGCAAGATCTTATAATCAAATTAATGTTCAATTAATTATGGAGCAAATGGGCGGAGGAGGACATATAAATAGCGCAGCTGCTCAAATTGACAGCAATAACATTGAAGAAATTATTGAAAAATTAAAGAATATATTATTTTTGTATTATAAAGAAGGTTTGAAAAATATGAAAGTTATTTTATTAGAAGATTTAAAAAATAAAAGTAAAAAAAATGAAATCATTGAAGTTAATTCGGGTTATGGTAATTTTTTGATTAAAGAAAAAAAAGCTATTTTGGCTAATGAAAAAAATATACAAAAATTAGAAAAAGAAAAAAAAATACAAGAAGAACAAAAAATTAAACATAATATTTTAATGAAACAAATTAAAAATGATATAGACAACAAACAAATTGATATTTTTGTAAACGTAGGGCCTCAGGGTAAAATTTATGGAAAAATAACTTTAAAAAATATTTTAGATGAATTTTATAAGCAACATAATATTGCAATAGCAATACATAAAAAAAAGATTTCATTAGAAAATGAAATTAATTGTTTAGGACAATTTAAAGTTAATGTTAATTTGACTGCAGATATTTGTGCTTCTTTTTTTATTAATGTTAAATCTTTGAAAAATAATTGAAAAAGATAGGTTTAAAAATGAATGAAAAAAACGAAAAAAATATAAAATTACCTTATTTTTTAGAAGCTGAACAATCTATTTTAGGAATTATTTTTTTAGATCCTAAACAAATAATGAATATAGAAGGTAAATTAGAAACAGAAGATTTTTTTAGTTTAGAACACCAGTTTATTTACAATTCTATGAAAGAATTATTTAAAAACAATAAAGAAATTGATTATTATTCTGTTTCGGTTTTTTTAAAAAAAAAGAAACAAAAAATTGAAGGTGGAATACAATATTTAATTGATTTATGTAATATAGTTCCTTCTTTTTATCATTTAGATACTTATATTTCTTTTGTTCGTGAAGCTTCTCTTAAGAGAGAAGTTATTAAAGTGGCTTCTGATATAGTTTATGACGGTATTAATAATCAAGATTTAGATTCGCAAAATTTTTTAAATAATGCTGAAGAAAAAATTTTTCAAATTGCTCAAAAGAAAAAAACTAGTAAATTTATTTCTATTCCTAATTTATTAAAAAGCGTTAGAGAAAAAACTATTTCTAATATAAGGGATCATAAATTAATTGGTTTAAGTACTGGTTATCAAAATCTAGATGATATTACTTTAGGTTTTAAACCAGAAGAATTGATTATCTTAGCAGCTAGACCTTCAATGGGTAAAAGTAGTTTTATGATGAATTTAGCTGTAAATATTGCTAGAAGAAATAAAAATAATCAAGCTTATGTGGCTATTTTTAGTTTAGAAATGTCAAATGAACAATTAGGAACTAGGATTTTAAGTTCTCATAGTCTTATACCTCATAAAAATATTCAATTAGGTTTTTTAAATGAAAATCAAATATCTTTGTTAAACGCTTCTTCAAAAGAATTAGAAAATTTAAATATTTATTTTGATGATTCTTCTAGTGTTAATATAATAGATATTAGAACTCAATGTAGATTACTTAAGAATCAAAATAAATTAGATATTGTAATTATTGATTATTTACAATTGATTCGTAAATCTAATAAAATGAGTAATCAAAGTTTCTACAATCGTCAAGAAGAAGTTTCTGATATTTCTAAAAGTTTAAAACAAATGGCTAGAGAATTAAAAGTTCCTGTTTTAGCTTTGTCTCAATTATCTAGGGAAGTTGAAAAAAGAGAAGAAAAAAGGCCTATTTTATCTGATTTAAGAGAATCAGGAAGTATTGAACAAGATGCGGATATTGTTATGTTTTTATATCGTAAAGAATATTATAATAATAATAAAAATATCAATACAACGACAAACACTGATTTAAGTGGAAATACTGAATTGATTATTTCAAAAAATCGTCAAGGTGTTACTGGAATTAAAAAATTTAATTTCGATTCAAATTGTCTTATTTTTCGTGAAATAGATAATTTTTTAGAATAATAAAAAACTTTTAATTTTTAAAAAAAGGATAATATTTTTATAATGATTGAAAAATTAGAATTAATAAAAAAAAGATATTTTCTTTTAGAAAAAAAAATATTAGAAAATTATGATAATTTAAAAAATATTTCTTTTTTAAAAGAATTTAATGAAATAAAAAAAAATGTTTTAGTTTATGATGAATATTTAGCATTGAATAAAGAATATCAAAAATTAGAACAAATTATAAATGAAAACAATTCTATTTCTAAAGAAGAAGAATTGGTTTTTTTAGCTCAAAAAGAAAAAAAAATATTAGAAAAAAAAATAATTTTAATTAAAGATAAATTAAAAAAATTATTATCTTCTGAACCAAAAGAAGATAATAGAAAAGTTATTATGGAAATTAAAGGAGCTGCCGGAGGAGATGAATCTAATCTTTTTGTTGCAGATCTTTTTAGAGCTTATATGAAATTTGCAGAAAATAAAAAATGGAAAACTGAAATAATTAATTTAATTACTAGTTCAAAAAATGGAATTTTTTCTGTTACAGTAATTTTTAGTGGTGATAATGTTTATTCATTATTAAAATATGAATCAGGTGTGCATAGAGTCCAAAGAGTACCTATTACAGAAAAACAAGGTAGAATTCATACTTCTACTGTAAAAGTATTGGTTATTCCTTATTCGAGTGAAGAAAAATTTGATTTAAAATGGAAAGATATTAGGGTAGATACTTTTAATGCAAGTGGTCCAGGAGGACAATCTGTTAATACTACTAAATCAGCTGTAAGGTTAACTCATTTACCTACTGGATTGAGCGTTGCTAGCCAAACAGCCAAAAGTCAACATCAAAATAAAGAAAAAGCATTTATTTTGTTAAAAAATAGAATTTTTTATAAAAAATTATCTTTAAAACATCAAGAACAAAACGATATTAAAAAAAGAATAATAGGTAGAGGCGAAAGAAGTGAAAAAATAAGAACTTATAATTATTCTCAAAATAGAATAACTGATCACAGGGTTAATTTAACTTTAAAAAAATTAGATTTTTTTATGGAAGGAAAAATAAATTTATTAATAGAACCTTTAATCGAACAATTTAATAATAATAAAAATTAATAGTAAAATAATTTTTATTAAATATTAAAATTAAGAGTTTTAAATTAAAAAAATTATGTTAAAAAAAAAAATTATTATATTTCCTACTGATACAGTTTATGGCATAGGAACTAAAATTGATGATTCTGAAAGTTTAAAAAAAATTTATCAAATTAAAAAAAGAGATTATAATAAACCTATTGGTATTTTATTTTATTCTTTAGAACAACTTAAAGATATAGTTTTGATAAATGAAAATATTATTAAAATTTCTAAATTTTTTTGGCCAGGAGCTTTAACTTTGGTCGTGAATACTTGTCCTTCTTATTATAAGAAAACAAATTTAAAAAAAATAGGAATTAGAATTCCTAATAATAAAATAGCTTTAAAATTGATTAAAAAAGAAGGACCTTTGTTTGCTACTTCTGTTAATCAAAGTGGTTATCCTCCTTTAAATGAATTTGAAAAAATTAAATTCAAATATCAAAATAAAGTAGATCATATTTATAAAAATGATCAAAATTTATCTTCAATACCTTCTACTGTTATAGATATTACTAAAAAGAATTTTAGATTAATAAGGGAGGGCAGTATTTCTTTAAAAATGATAAAAAAAATTATCACTTAGAGTAATTATAATAATTTTTTTTTAATTTATAGTATATTTCTGAAAAATTTAAAAACAAAGATACCATTTTATCATAATTTAAAATTTGTGCTTCTTTAATTAACAAATAAGTTTTATTTAATTTACAATTTAAAATAAAAGATATATCTCCTTCAGAAGTTTTTTCGTTTAATAAAATTTTGATAATTATCAATTCTTTTAACTTATTTATTATTTTATAAAAAAAAACAAAATCTTTTTTTTTATTTTTTATAAATTTGTTGAAAAATAGAATAAAATTTATTTTTTCTTGATTTTGAATAATTTCTTTTATATAAGAAAAAGTTTTTTCTTCTTCATTATAAATTATTTGATTTATTATTTCTTCGTCATAAATTTTTTTATTTGATAAATGAAATAATTTAATTTTTTTAATTTCTGAATTTAATAAGAAAAAGTTACCATAAGTTTTTTCTATTATTTGATTTATTATTTTATCTTTTATAATAAAATTATCTTTTTTAAAAATATTTGATATATATTGGAAAAGATTATTTGAATATATTTTTGGTTGTATTTTTATATTAAATTTTTGGTTTATTATTTTTTGAAAGTATGATGGTATATTATTTTTTTCTTCTGTTAAAAAAATAATTATATCTCCTCTATTATTTTCAAAATAATTTAATAAAAAAGATAATTTTATTTTTTTGATTGAATAAATAAATAATAAATTTTCTATAAAAAGTATTTTTTTTTCATAAAAAAAAGAACTTGTAAATAATTCTTTTTTAATTTCTTGAATAATTTTTGTAAAATTGTCTTTGTTAATTTTATAATTTAAAAAATGATAATTTTTTTTTTTACAAAAATTTTTTAAAATATTTTTTTTTTGTTCTAAAAAAAAAATTTGATTACAAAAAAATAAATTTAGTGGATATATTTTCAAATCAAATCTCCTATTTTTTAATTTTTTAGAAATTTTAATTGTAGTTTTTTATATTTTTATTTATTTAATTTAGCTCTAGGATGGCATTTTTGGTATATTTTTTTTATATGTTTTTGGCTTATATGAGTATAAATTTGTGTATTAGAAATATCTTCGTGTCCTAAAATTTTTTGTAAAATTCTTAAATCTAATCCATTTTCTAATAAGTGAGTCGCGAAAGAATGTCTTAAAGTATGAGGAAAACAATTTATTTTTAAATTTGCCAATTTAGTAATCTTTTTAAAAATTTTATAACATCCTTGTCTTGATAAACGATTTCCTTTAGAATTTATAAATAAAAAATTAATTATTTTTTCTTTATGAAAAATTTTTTTTCTTATTTCTAAATATTTATTAATTATTTTTTCAGAATTTTTCGTCAAAGGTACTATTCTTTCTTTGCTGCCTTTTCCTAGAATTTTTATATAATTTTGATTAAAGTCTAAATTTGATAATTTTAAATTTAAAAGTTCAGAAATTCTTAATCCCGAATCGTACATTAATTCAAAAATACATCTATTTCTTAAATTAATCCAATTATTATTTTTAGGAATTTTTTTAAAAAATAATAAAACTTCTTCTAAAGATAATACAGAAGGTAAATTTTTATTATATTTTGGTGTTTTAAAAAATAAAGCTATGTTTGATTTTACTTCTTTTTCTAAAAATAAAAAGGAATGAAATTTTTTTATTGCAATAATTTTTCTAGCTAAACTTCTGCTACTGATTAAATTTTTTTGAGAAATATTTTTTAGAAATTCAGAAATATTTTTTTTTGTAATTTTTTGAATTTCTTTTATATTTAATGAATTTGATAAAAAATTTAAATATTGTTTTATATCTATTAAATATGAATTAACTGTATTTTTTGATAAAGATAATTCTTTTGAAATATAAAATTCAAATTTTTTTAATATTAGATTCATTTTATTTTAAAACTTTCTTGTTTATTTTTTTCATATTTATTTTAATTTTTTATTTTTTTAGGTTTTAGATTTAATACTAAAAATATAAATAAAGAAGTCAAAGGAATTTTAATGATAGTGAAAAAAAGAGAAATCCAATTAATTTGTCTTGACCAAAAGCTTACAAAAGTAACCGAAAATATACCTATACAAAAATTTAATATAGTTAATAATAAAGAAATATCTTTTTTTTTATAAATTGATAAATATTTCGCTATAATATCTACTCCTCCTGTAGAACTTCCTATTTTTATACAATAACCACATATTAAACCATTTAATATTGCGCCTATTAGAACTCTCATTAAAGAAGGAAAAAAACTTGCATCATTTGATTTAAATAATCCAAAAAAATTATGCATATTGTATAAATAACCATTTGGATTATTTATTGTAAACGTTAATCCACTTAAAAAGAATATTAATAAAATACTATTTATTAAAGAATTTATACTAAATTTAAAATCTAATTTTGGAAAAGAAATAAAAATAAATAATAATAAATTTACAAATCCAAAAAATGAAGCCGCAAAAATACCATTAAATGATTTATTTTTAGTAAAATCAAATAAATCAATATAAATCAAAATTTTAGCTATAGCATCTCCCATTCCATGAATTCCTGTGCTGTATAACTGAATTTTATAATCTCCACTCATAAACATTACATCTGTTAATGTGTATAAAAAACATAAGAATGCTGATAAAAAAATTGTTTTAATGTTTTTTTTATCAAAAAGAGTAATTTTTAAAAGTTTTAAGTATGATTTTTTTTTGTCTTTTTTTGTTTTCATATTTTTTTTACCTTTTTTGCATTTTTTTATTTATTCATTTTTAAAATTGAATAACAATTAAAACATAAATCTTTTTCTTTTGATTTATTTTCTATCAAAAACCAACACCTAGGGCAAGCAGTTCCTGAGGCAGAATTTATTTCTATATTTAGTTTATCATTAAATAATATTTCTATTTGTGATACATTTATTAATTTGTTAAAAATATTTTGGATTTCTAGTTCTTCTAGCATATTTATATATTTTTGTGGTAGATTTAAAATTATTTTAGTCTTTAAAGTTTGAGTAATTATTTTTTCTTTACAAGCTTTTTCTAGTTTTTTTAGAATAATTTCTCTTAATTCAAATAGTAAATCATAATATTCTTTTTTTTGAATTAATTTATTTTCTTTTTCTTTTGTGATAATAAAATTTTCTATTTCTTTAGAATTTGGTATAGATTCTAAATAAATATCTTTTTTATTTTTCAGTTTAAAAGAATTATATGCTTCAGAAGTTGTATGAGGAATAATAGGAGTTAATATTTTTAATAAATCAATTAAAATATCGTATATATTTGATTGTATTATTCTTCTATTTATATTATTTTTGTTTTCTATATATAATATATTTTTCGCAAAATTTAAATAAAAAGCGCTTAATTTGTTAGTTAAAAAAGGATAAATTAAATTTATTATCTTTTCAAAATTATAATTTTCATAATATTTTATTATTTTTAATAAAATATTTTTAAATTCTAATAAAAAAAATTGATGAATAGTTTTTCTTTTTTCAAAAATAATATAATCTTTTTTATTGTCAAAATCATTTAAATTACCCAACATAAAACGTAAAGTATTTCTTATTTTTCTATATTTATCTTCTATTTGTTTTATTATTTCTGCATTAATTTTAACATCCGCATTATAGTTTACATTTGCAACCCAAAGTCTTAAAATATCAGCTCCTTTGTTTTTTATAATATCTATAGGATCTATTATATTATTCAAAGATTTACTCATTTTTTGTCCATCGCCATCTAAAACAAAACCATGAGTAATTATTTCTTTATAAGGAGATTTATTAAAAGTTGCAACAGATGTTATTAAAGAAGAATTAAACCAACCTCTGTATTGATCTGAACCTTCTAGATAAATATCTGAAGGAAAAAAATTTTTTGATAATTTTTGTATAACGCTATAAGATGTTCCAGAGTCAAACCAAACATCCATTATATCTTTTTCTTTTTTAAATATGTTATTAGGACTTTTAGGATTTTTGTAATTTTTTGGTAATAAATCAATAGCATCCCATTCAAACCATATTTCAGGTCCTTTTTTTTCAAATAAATCTGCTATATGATTTATAACTTTTAAATCTAAAATAGGTTCATTATTTTCTGTAATAATTATTGGTAAAGGGACGCCCCAACTTCTTTGTCGACTGATAACCCAATAATCTCTATTTTTTATCATGTTGTGCATTTTAATTTGTCCCCATTTAGGTATCCAATTTATTTTTTCAATTTCTTCAAGTATCTTATTTTTAATTTTATTTATATTTAAAAACCATTGTGGTATTGCTAGAAGAATAACTGGATTTTTTGTTCTTTCGTCGTGTGGATAAGAATGTTTTATAAATTCTGACTTAATTATTGTATTTTTTTTAATTAAATCTTTTACAATTATTTCATTTGCTTCTTTATAAAAAATACCTTTATAATTTCCTGATATTTCAGTCATCAAACCTTTTTGATCTATGCTGCATAAAACTTCTAAATTGTATTTTTCTGCTAATAAAAAATCATCTGTTCCATGTCCTGGAGCAATATGAACTAATCCAGTTCCTTCATTTTTTGATACAAATTTATCTGTAATTATTTTCCCTTCTCTTAAGAAAATATTGTTTCGATAGTTTATATTTTTTAATTGCTCTCCTTTAAATTTTTCTATAATTTCTATTTTATTCCAATTGAATTTTTGTTTTAAAAAATTTAAATTTATTTCTCCAATAATATATTTTTCATTATTATTTTTTACTAAAATATAATTGTTATCTGGATGTACACAAATTGCTACGTTAGCTGGCAAAGTCCAAGGAGTGGTTGTCCAAACTAAAAGTTTTGCATCTTTCAAAATATTTAATTTTTCTCTTATAATAGGAAAAGTTAAAAAAACAGAAAACGAATTATGTTCTTTATATTCTATTTCTGAGTCTGCAAAAACAGATTGTAAAGAAGTAGACCAATAAACAGGTTTTAATTTTTTAAAAATTAATTTTTTTTCAACCATTTTACCAAATATACGTATTTGTTCAGCTATAAAATCGTTATCTGTTGTAAGATAAGGATTATCCCAATTTCCTAAAATTCCTAATCTTTTAAAACTTTTTTTTTGTTTTTCTACAAAATTTAAACTTAAGTTTTTACATGTTTGTAAAAAAATTTTTTTAGAAGAAAATTTATCTTTTGAAAATTTTTTTAATACAGCTGTTTCTGTAGGAAGACCGTGTAAATCAAAACCCGGTATAAAAGGAGTATAAAAACCCTGCATAGATTTAAATCTTAAGATAAAATCTTTTAAAATTTTATTCAAAGCATGTCCTATGTGTATATTACCGTTCGCATAAGGAGGTCCGTCATGCAAAATAAATTGCTTATTATTTTTATTTTTTTCTAAAATATTTTGATAAAGATTAATATCTTCCCAATATTTTTCTATTTCTATTTCTTTTTGACTTAAGTTGCCTTTCATAGGAAAATCAGTGTAAGGCATTAATAAAGTATCTTTATAATTTTTATTCATTTAAATTTTTTTCTCCTAAAAATTTTTTATTAAAAAAAATTATACATTAAAATGGAAAATTATTATATCTCCGTCTTGCACTAAATAATCTTTACCTTCGATTCTTATTTTTCCTTTTTCTTTTATTTTTGATAAATTTGGAAATTTTTTTAAATCTTCATAATTAAATACAGAAGCTTTAATAAAGCCTCTTTGTAAATCAGTATGTATTAATTTAGCACATTCAGGCGCTTTCGTTCCTTTTTTAAAAGACCAAGCTTTTACTTCTTTTTTTCCCGCAGTAAAATAAGTTTGTAAATCTAAAAGTTGATAACTTTGTTGAATAATTTCTTCTAAAGCGCTTTTTTTTATATTATAGGTTTTTAAAAAATTTATTTTTTCTTCTTTTTCTGAAAATGAAGATAATTCTTTTTCTAATAAAATACAAATAGGAATAAATTTTTTATTATTTATTTTACTATAATTTTTCATTTGTTGAAAAAATAAGTTTTTTGATAATTTTTTTAAATCTTTTTCTTCAAAATTTCCTATATATAACATAGGTTTTAAACATAAAAGATTAAAGTTTTTTATTATGTTTAATTCATCTTTATTAATTTTTAAATTATTTATAGATGATTCTTTTTCTAATGTTTTTTTTATTTTGTTTAAAATTTCTATTTCTTTAGAAATATTTTTATTTAAATTAAATTTATTTTTTGTTTTATTAATTTTGTTTAAATATTTTTCGATTTGTTCTAAATCAGACAAAATTAATTCTGTTTCTATAATATTAATTTCTTCTATAGGATTTATTTTATTTCTTATATGTATAATATTTTTGTTTTCAAAACATTTTACTACATGACAAATAACGTCTACATTTCTTATTTGACCTAAAAATTGGTTTCCTAAACCTTCTCCTTTGTAAGCGTTTTGAACTAAACCTGCAATATCTATAAATTCTATTTGTGTTTTTATTATTTTTTCAGATTTAAAAATTTCTGATAAAAAATTTAATCTATAATCTGGAACTTCTACGATTCCTATATTAGGCTTTATTGTTGCGAATGGATAATTTGCTTCTAAAACTTTCATATTTGTTAATGCATTAAATAAAGTAGATTTGCCTATATTTGGTAATCCTATTATTCCTACCTTCATTATTTTAAAATTTTTCCTTTCCGAAATAGATAAAATTATTATTATGAATTATTTTTTCAATTTTTTTTATTTTTTTAATGTTATTATTATCTAATATAATAACATTAATTTGATGTTTTATATAAAATAAATTTTAATTTAATAATTTTTTAATAATTTTAATTTATTAAAATTTTTTTTAAAATAGTAAAATAAATATATAAATGGTTATTTAAATTTATTTATATTTTTAATCATTTATTAATATTAATATTTTAATTATATTTTTTTTAAATTGTTTGAGGAGTTTAATTAACGAAAAAATGAAAAAAATGATACCAGTTGGAATTTCAGGAAGACATTTACATGTAACTCAAAAAACATTAGATATTTTATTTGGATGCGAAAATTATAAATTAACTGTATTTAAAGAGTTAAAACAAAAAGGACAATTTGCTGCTGAAGAAAAAATTGATGTTATGAGTAAATCAGGAAGCATTATCAAAGGAGTAAGACTAATGATCCCTGTTAGAAATGTAGATCAATTGGAATTAAGTAAAAGCGATTGTTTAAGGCATAAATTTAATGCTCCAGTTAGATCTTCAGGTGATATTAAAAATTCTGATGGTGCTATTTTAATAGGTCCCAAAGGCCAATTAGAAATTAACGAAGGAGTTATTATTTCAGATAGGGCGCGAAATGATGCCTAATTATTAGTGATTTAACGTATCACGAACATAATGATAATGTGTTCCTTCATATTCTTGGCTTTTGAAACGAAAGAATCAAAAGTTACAGCAAAGAATAAAAGCGGGTTGAGGAGAAATTCATATCCAATAAGATTACGCAAGAAGAATGACTCACAAGGACAACCTTTATGAAAAAAGGCTAAATGCAATAAACGGAGTATTTATAATTCTGAACAGAAATGAATTGCAACTGTTTATCAAAGTTATTTGAAAAATATAATATTTGGTTTGAAAAAATTATCAATGTTTTTAAAAAACATCATAGGTTTATTATTAACCTAACTTTGAACCTACCTTTATATAAAATAAATTTATTCTTTAATGTTATATAGATTGAAGATGAAATTATAAAGGTCTGCATACCTAAATGAGACGCGTAGATAATTAGAGTAACTTCGATCTTCCTAAACTTCTCTTAGAAAAAAAATTCTCTGAAAAAAAACACAGAAAAGCCTGTGGAAGCAAGGAAAAAGCAGAATCATAGTAGTCGTGAGAAATTCAAAGTTTCTTTTGGAAGAAAGAAGTGGACTGACTCACCAAGGAAAAGGGTAATAACCTTTACAAGGCGAAAGAGGAAAAAGAAGTTTTAACAAAAAAACTTTTTTAACCGCCGAATGCTTGGAAACTTGCTTGTTCGGTGGTGTGAGGGGCTTAGATTAATATCTAGTAAATAGAAAAACGGTCTAATTCTATCTCGATTTTTCAAAGAAAAAGAAAAATATTAAACAAAACAACTATAGAAGAAATGATAAAATTAATTAAACAAAAAGATCCTGAATTATTTTTTGATGAAAAAAATAATCGTCGTATTTTTAATTATTATAAAATCATAAAAGATAAAAAATTAAGATCGCAAAAAAAAGGTAAAAATATTCCTCTTTTTGATATTTTGTTTATTTATTTAGATATTGAAAGAAATATTTTGAAAAAAAGAGTTGAACAAAGACTTAACAATATGTTATTAAATGGCTTTATTCAAGAAGTTATTTCTCTTATTAGAAATTATCCCAAAGCTAATTTTAATGTTATTGGTTATAAAGAAATAAAACTTTTTTTAGAAAAAAAAATTAGTTTATTAGATGCTAAAAATTTAATTATAAAAAATACTATGAATTATGCTAAAAGACAAAAAACATGGTTTAAAAATCAAATACTTAATTTAGTGGTTTTGAATGCATTAGATAAAGAATTATTATCTAATTCTGTGGAATTAATAAAAAAATTTTTAAAAAAGGAAAAATAAATAAAAAATGATTAATACTAATGATTTTAAAATTGGACAAACTATTAAATTAAATAAAAATTTATATAAAATCATTGATTTTTTACATGTTAAGCCAGGAAAAGGATCTGCTTTTGTTCGTAGTAAAATCAAAAATTTAAAAACAGGAGAAATTATTGAATATACTTTTAATGCAGGTATAAAAATAGAAACTGCTTTAATAACAAAAAAGAAGTTATTGTTTTCTTATAATTTAAACGACTTTTATGTTTTTATAGAGCAACAAAATTATGAAGAAATAGAAATATTTAAAAAAAAATTAATTTCTATTTTACCTTATTTAACTGTAAATACTGTTGTTGAAGTGATGATTGATGAAAAAGGTGAAATTTTAGATGTTTCTGTTCCTGATAAAGTTTCTTTAAAAGTTATAAATACTAATCCTGCATCTATAAATAATTGTAAAAAAAATAATTCTTTAAAAGATGCTTTATTAGAAACAAATTTAACTGTTAAAGTCCCTCTTTTTATAGAATCAGGAGAAAAAATAATTATAAGTACAGTTACTGGCAATTATTTATCTCGTGATACTTCTAAATAAAAATAAAAAATATTTTAATTATTTAAAAATTTAAATAAATTTAAATTAAAAAAAATTTATTTTATAATTCATTTTTAATAACTGATTATTAAATATAGAAAAGGAATTTTTATTTATTAATAAATAAAATTTACAATTAAAAATTAATTTTAATAAATAAAAATAAAAAAATATGAATTTTAAAGTAGCTATTGTAGGAAGGCCTAATGTAGGAAAATCTAGTTTATTTAATAGAATGTTAAACCAAAGATTAGCTATTACTGATAAAAATGCTGGAACAACAAAAGATAGAATTTATGCAAAAGTTTTATGGTTAAATAGGTTTTTTTTTATTATTGATACTGGAGGTTTTACAAAGGTTAATTCTTCTTTGAATAAACAAATTAAATATCAAACACAAATTGCTATTGAAGAGAGTGAATTAATTCTTTTTGTTACGGATGGACAAACAAGATTAGTTAAAGAAGATTTTTTTATATCTAAAATCTTACATAAGAGTAAAAAAAATATTATTTTAGTTGTTAATAAGATAGATAATATTCAATTGTTAGAAAATATATATGAATTTTATTCTTTGGGGTTTTCTGATGTAATTGGCGTTAGTTCGCAGCATGGAATAAATATAGGTAAACTTTTAGATAAAATTATTTCTTATAAAACTAATTCAAAAGAAGAAATTATAAATGAAAACAATTTAAAATTTTGCTTAGTAGGAAAAACTAATGTTGGAAAGTCTACTTTTGCTAATGCTTTATTATCTAAAAATAGAATGATTGTATCTGATATTCCAGGAACTACTACAGATTCTGTTGATACTATTTTCAAAAGAAATAATAAAATATATCATGTAATAGATACAGCAGGATTAAAAAAAAGATCAAAAACAGAATTTAATTTAGAAAAATATATGTTTTTAAGAACTTTTAACTCAATTGTTAGAAGTGATATTGTTTGTTTTGTTTTAGATATAAGCCAACCCATTACAGAGCAAGACAGAAATATAGCTTCTATTATTTTTAATAATTTTAAAAGTTGTATTATTATAGGAAACAAATGGGATTTATTGCCTAATAATGATAAAAATATAAATATAATTCAAGAAAAAATAAAAACAGAATTTAAATTTTTTCATCATGTTCCTATTATTTTTTTATCTTCTAAAGAAAAAAAAAGAATTCATTTTTTTTATGATGTTTTAGATAAAACTTTTGAAAAATTTCAAAAAGAATTTTCTAATAATATTTTGAATGATATTTTATATGAATCTATTCAAATTAATCCTCCTTCCTTTTTTAATAATGGTAAAGCTAAATTTTATTTTATAAAACAAATTGCTACTAAACCCCCAGAATTTATGTGTTTAATTAATGATATTAAGTTTATTCATTTTTCTTATGAAAGATTTTTGAAAAATCAGTTAAGAAAGCATTTAGAACTTGAAGGTATATATTTTAAGATAATTTTTAAGAAGAAAGAAGATTAATTTATGTATAAAATTACTATAATTGGTGGAGGCGCTTGGGGAACTGCTTTAGGTCAAGTTTTAGCTGATAATAATAATAAAGTTTTGATATATGATATTAATAAAGAATATATCAAAAGAATTAATTTACAAAAACATCCTTTTTTAAATATTAGTTTAAAAAATATTTGTGGAACTAATAGTTTAAAAGAATCTATAAATTTTTCTAAAAATATAATTTTATGTTTACCTACTAAAAATATTAGAAAAGTTTGTAATCAAATTAATGAAATTTTGACAGAAAAAAAGAATTTCATTAATGTTTCTAAAGGAACAGAAGTTAAAAGTAATAAATTTATTTATCAAATTTTAAAAGAAGAAATAGATGAAAATAAAATTCAAAATTATGCTTGTTTAATGGGTCCTTCTCACGCTGAAGAAGTTATTTTAAGAAAGATTACTTTTTTATTATCTGCTTCACAAAATAATATTTTTGCTTATCAAGTTGCTAAAATGTTTTCTAATGACGATTATTTTAAAGTTTTTGTTAGTGATGATGTTATTGGGTGTGAAATTTGCAGTTCCTTTAAAAATGCATTATCATTGATTAGCGGAATTATAGATAATGAAAATTTTGAACAAAATGCTAAAGCTGCTTTTATTTTTTTTGGCATTGAAGAAATGAAGAAGATTTTAAAATTTTTTACAAAAAAAGAAAAAACTTGTTTTGGTTTAGCGGGAATTGGAGATTTAATAGTTACTTCTTTTAATAAAAATTCTCGTAATTATAAAGCTGGTCAAAAAATAGCTTTAGGTTATAAATTAGATGATATAAATAGATGTTCTAAACAAACTATTGAAGGAATTAATAATTTAAAAGTTTTTTATGATATTTCTGTTAAAAATAACATTAATTTATGTTTAATAAATTCAGCTTATAAAGTAGTATTTGAGAATAAACCTGTTTCAATAATATTACAAAATATATTTCAAAAAAATGATTTCAATAGTAAATGAACAAAATATAAAATTATTAATTTTTGTTGTAAAAAAGATTTTTTTGTTGATAAAATTGTTTTTTATGATAAAATCTTACTAGATTTAAATGGAATGATTTAAATTAAAAACTTATTTATTTTTGAAATAAATTTTAATCAAAAAAAAGGAAGTAATCAAATGACTAAGTCAAAATTAATTAAATCTATGGCTAAGAGATTAGGCGTTACTGAACGCAAAGTTTCAAGTTTTTTTAATTGTTTAGAACAACATGTTGTAGATTCTTTGCATGAAAAGAAAAGAGTTATTATTGCTGGTTTGGGAAGTGTTAAATTAAGATTACAAAAAGCAAGAATTTGCAAAGTACCAAAAAGTAATAAAATTTTAAATATTCCAACAAAGAATGTCCCTGTTTTTAGAGTAAACAGAAAATTAAAAGAATTCTTTAAAGGCAAAAGAATTATTTTTTAAAAATATAATTTTATAAATAAGAAAGAGTTAATGGGTTAGTAATATATATGGCTTGGCATGATTATACTTATCTTATAGGTGAAAGAGTAAAGGTAGCCAATGAAAAAGAAATAGGCGTTGTTACGCGTATTGATGTTCAAAATGGTATTATTTGTGTTTTATTCAAAAGAATGAGAGAAGTTATTTATAGTTATCCCGAAAGTATAAAGAACGAAACTATTAAACCTTTTGTAAATCAAAATTAATAATTGTTTTAATTTTTTCTTTGTTGTTATTTAGAAATAATATTTTATAAATAACAACTTTTTTTTATAAAATTAAATAAGTATTTTAATAGTTTTTTATTATTTAAAATTATTTAAAAATAAAAAATGATTTTATTCTATAAATTATCAAATTTTATTTAGAGGTTTTTAAAATGAGTGAATTAGTAAAATTGGTTTGCACTGAATGTAAAAGAGAAAATTATCATACTTTTAAAAATAAAAAGAAAATTCCTAAGCGTTTAGAATTTAATAAATATTGTCCTTTTTTACGCAAACATACTTTACATAGAGAAAAAAAATAAATTTATATTTTCTATATTTTTTTTATTTTACGGCCCTGTAGCCAAGTGGTAAGGCATGGCTCTGCAAAAGCTTGATCATCGGTTCAAATCCGTTCAGGGCCTCCAAAAATAATTTTTAAAATTTTTAATAAGTTAAAAAAAAATTAAAAAAATAAAAATTTTATTTTTTTAATTTTTTTATTTTAATTGAATTAATTTATTTTTTATTTATTTTATTTTTTGCAATATTTTTTTATAAAATTAAATTAAATTTTTAAAATAAATTATTTTTTTATGTTATTTTTTTCATTAAATACAATAATTACGATAATATAATTATTTGAAATTATTGTATAATATATATCGGATTTGTTTATATGTTTGAATTTATTTTTTCAAATAAATTAAACTTTAAAAAATAAGTAAAAAAATATTCAAATTATAATTTTGTTTATGAAAGGACAAGTGATTGATTTGTTAAAACCATTAAATGATTTTGTTGTGATAAAAACTAAAGAAGAAAAAAATGTAACTAAAAGTGGAATTATTTTAACTTTAGAAAAACAAACACAAGATTTTATAGGTATTGTTTTAAGTTGCGGACCTAAGGTTCAAGAAATTAAACCTAATGATGAAGTAGTTTATAAAAAATATTCTGGAAAAGTTAAAATAAATGAAAAAGAGTTTTTAATAGTTAAATTAGAAGATATATTAGCTTTAGTAAATTAAAGTAGTAACTAATTTAAAATATTTTTAAAATTGTATTTTTTTATTTTTTAAAAACAATATAATGAATAAATAATTTTATATTAAGGAGATAATAATACAATGGCTAAGGAAATTCTTTTTGGAAAAGATGCTAGAAGAGAAATTTTAAAAGGTGTAAATATTTTAGCAAATACTGTTAAATCAACTTTAGGTCCTAAAGGAACTAATGTTGTTTTGCAAAAAAATGATTCTATTATCGCTTGTAATGATGGAGTGACGATAGCTAAAGAAATAGAATTAAAAAATCTTTATCAAAATATGGGTGCAAAATTGGTATGTGAAGCTGCTAGCAAAACTAATGATAATGCTGGAGATGGTACTACTACTGCAACTGTTTTAGCTCAATATATGATTAATAAAGGTTTTAAATTTGTTGAATCTGGTTCTAAAGCAGTTCTACTTAGAGAAGGTATTTTAAAAGCTGCTGATTTAGTTTCTAAAAAACTTTTAGAAAAATCAAAATCTGTCGTAACACAAGAAGATATTGAAAATATTGCTTCTATTTCTTCAGGACAAAAATCAATAGGTAAAATTATAGCTTCTGCTATGGAAAAAGTTACTAAAAAAGGTGTTATTAGCGTTGATGAATCTAAAGGTTTTGAAACAGAATTAGAAGTTGTTCAGGGTATGAAATATGATAAAGGTTATGTTTCTCCTCATTTTATTACTAATAAAGAGAATATGTCTATTGACTTAGAAAAAGTATCTATTTTAGTTACTGATCATAAAATAAATAATATACACGAAATTCGTTTTTTGTTAGAAGAAATAGTTAAATCTTCTGTTCCTTTGTTAATTATTGCTGATTCTTTTGAAACAGATGTTATTAATTCTTTAGTTTTTAATAAAATAAGTGGAGTTTTTAATGTTGTTGCTACTGAAGCTCCAGGATTCGGAGATAATCAAAAAGAATTACTTAAGGATATATGTGCTTTATCTAAAGCTACTTTCATATCTAAAGATTTAAATATGAAATTACAAGATGTTAATATGAAACAATTAGGACAAATTAATAAAGCTATTATTAAAAAAGATAATACAGTTTTAGTTGGCGACAATAAAACAGAATTTTTAACAGAAAGAATTAAAGAAATTGAATCACATATTAATAACACAACAAATGATTATGATTTGCAAAATTTAAAATCTCGTTTAGCTAATTTATCTGGAGGTGTTGCAGTTATTAAAGTTGGTTCTATGACTGAAGTTGAGTTAAAAGAACAGAAATTAAGAATTGAAGATGCTTTAAACGCTACTCAAGCTGCTTTAGATGAAGGCATATCTGTTGGTGGTGGAAAATCTTTGATTAATGTTTATAAAAATTTAAAAGATATTTTAAAAGATGATAATAGTGATATTCAAAAAGGAATGAATATTGTTTTAGAAAGTTTATTAGCTCCTTCTTATCAAATTTCTGAAAATTCAGGTTTTGATGGAGATACTATTGTAAAAGAACAATTAAAACAAGAAGAAGAAAGTTTTGGTTTTGATGCTAAAGAAGGCAAATATGTTGATTTGATTGAACAAGGCATTATTGATCCTACAAAAGTAACTAGACAAGCTATTTTAAATTCTGCTTCTATTGCTTCTGTTATCATTACAACAGGTGCTGCTATAGTTCCAGTTAAAGAAAATTCTAATGATAGTGGATGCTGTTCTTCTTCTCCTATGATGGATTCTTTTTTATAAATAAATTAAAATAAAGTTAATTTTTTCCAATAACTTAAATTATTTTCTTTTTTATAAAAAATATAAAAAAAATTATAAAAAAGTAAAAAAAGTTTTTTGGCTTAAAGTTAACTTTTTTTTTATAATTTTTGTTTTTTTTTATTAAACTAAAATATAGTATACAAGAATGTAATTTTTAAAAATTATATTAATATTTTTTATAGAATAATTATAGAAAGAAAGTATTTTGGTTTGTTAAATTTATATGAAAATTATTTTTAAATATATCTTAAGATATAAAAAATTTATTTTATGGAATATTGTTTCTGTTTTATTTATAACTTTAGGTGAAATTTTTATTCCCTTTATTATAGGACAATATATTATTAATGGCATAGGTAATTCTATTTCTTTTAATAAATTAATAATAATTATTGTTGTATTTGTTTTTTTTACTATTATAGGAAATTTAATTATGAATTTTTGTAATTCTAAAGTTTCTTCTTTAATTTTTAGAGATTTAAGTACTGATTTATTTAAAAAAATACAAACTTTTTCGATTGAAGATATGCAAAATTTAGGAATTGTAACTGTTTTAAATCGTAGTACTTTTAATATTTATCAAATTATGAGTTTTGTTTCTACTTGTTATAGGACTATTATTGTTTCTCCTGTTATGTTGTTAATAAGTACAATTATTATTTGTTATATTTCTGTTCCTTTATCTTATGGTGTTTTAATAGTTATACCTTTTTTTATTTTGATATTAATTTTATTGATGAAAAAAAATTATAAATTATCTATTCAACAACCAAAATTAGCAGAAGAAATTAATTTTAATATTAGATTAAATTTAAAAGGAACAAAAGTTATTAGAATGTTGAATCAAGAAAAATATGAAGAAGAAAAATTTGATAAAATTAATTCTAAATATAGAGATCTTATAATTAAATTATTTTTGGCTTTGCTTTCTATTGAACCTTTGTTTTATTTATTATTAAATTTATCTATTATTCTAACTATTGGAACAGGAGCTTATATTATTAAAAAAGGAATTTTACCGTTAGATATAGGTAGTTTATATACTTGTGTTAATTTATATTATCATATTTTGTTTTCTATTTTAAATTTTTTGTTATTATTTATGATGTTTCCAAAAACTTTTATAGCTTGTAAAAAAATTGAGTCTTTATTTAGAAAAGAACCTTCTATTAAAAATTTACCATCTTCATTTATTAAAAAATTAGATAAAATAAAAACTTTAGAGTTTAAAAATGTTAGTTTAAAAAGACCTAATTCTTCTGTTTTTTCTTTAGAAAATATTAGTTTTAAAGTTCATAATTTTGAAGTTATAGCTTTTGTTGGATATACTGGTTCTGGAAAAACAACTTAAATTATGATTTAAAGGCATTAAGAAATAAAATTGGTTTTGTTTCTCAAAAAAATGTTTTATTTAAAGGAACTATTTTTAGTAATTTATTATTAGGGAAAGAAGATGCTAATGAAGAAGAAATGTTTCGAGAATTAAAAAATTCTCAATTATATGATTTTATTCAAAATAAAGAGAATAAATTAAATGAATTTGTTAGTGAACTAGGATTTAATTTATCAGGAGGCCAAAAACAAAGGATGTCTATAACGAGAGTTTTGTTAAAAAAACCTGATATTTATATTTTTGATGATTCTTTTTCAGCTTTAGATTATGTAACAGATTTATCTATTAGAAAATCTTTTTTCGAATCATCAAAGGATTCTATTTGTATTATTGTAGCTCAAAGATTAAATTCTATTTTAAATGCTGATAAAATAATAGTTTTAGATAAAGGAAAGATTATTGATATAGGAAAACATAATGAATTATTAAAAAGATGTAAAATTTATAAAAAACTTGCTATTTCGCAGAATATAAAAGAGGTTTGTTTATGAATAAAATTTTTTATTATTTAAAACCATTTAAAAAAAAATTAATTATTAGTATTATTTTTCTTTTGATTTGGTCTATAGTAATTTCTTTTATTCCTTTGTTTGAAGGTAAGTATGTTATAGATTTTATTAAAAAAAATTCATCTGTTTTATCAAATTTAGAATTTCATGATTATTTAAAACATATTATATTATTTTTATTTATTAATTTTATTTTGTATTTATGTTGTACTTTATGTAAATTTACTTATAATAGTTTATTAATTAGTTCTGTGCATAAAGCGATTAAAAATATTCGAAACGATCTTTTTAAAAAAATTCATAAACTTCCTATAGAATATTTTGATAAAAATACTATTGGCGGAGTTATTAGTAATTTAACTGATGATGTAGAAGTTTTTTCTAATGGTATGCAACAGACTTGCGCTTCTTTGATTTCGTCTTTTTTAAGTCTTTTTGTTTTAGTTTGTTTAATGTTTTGGGTAAATTTTCGTTTAGGAATAGTTGTTTTTTTAATTATTCCTTTATCTTTGATGACTATTTTTTTTATTAATAAAAAATCTAGTAATATTTTTATTGAAAGATTCAATACTACAGGCGAATATAATGGTTTTTTACAAGAAAAATATACTGGTCATAGAGAAATTCTTTTATTTAATCAACAAGAAAAAGTTATTGAAGAATTTGAATTAGTTAATAAAAAATTATCTAAGTTAATTTTTAAATCTAATTTTTTATCTGGTTTATCAGTTCCTATTGTAAATTCTTTTACATATATAATTTTAACTTTTATGATTATTTTGGGTTATTATTTAATCAATCCTGATTTGTTACAAAAATCTAAGATACTTGTGAAGTTAGGATTTATTCCTATCCAGTTAGGTATTTTTCAAGCTTTTATTCAATATGTTTGGAGAGTTGGAAATCCTATTAATGATTTAAGTCAAATTTTTGTAATTTTACAATCTACTAAAGCTGCTTTTAGAAAAATTTGTATTTTTTTGAATGAAAAAGAAGAGGAATTAGAAAAAGAATTTTTAAATTTACAAAAAATAGAAGGTTCAGTTGTTTTTTCTAATGTTTTTTTTGGTTATCAAAAAAACAAACCTATTATAAAAAATATGAATTTAGTTGTTCAAAATAATCAAATGGTTGCTATTGTTGGTCCTACAGGTTCTGGAAAAACTACTTTAATTAATTTATTAACTAGGTTTTATGATGTACAATCAGGTTCTATAACTATTGATGGAATTGATATTAGAGCATTAAAAAAAAGCCAATTAAGACAAATTTTAGGAATAGTTTTTCAAGATTTTTGGCTTTTTAAAGGAACTATTTTAGATAATATTAGATATGGGGATTTTAATAAAACAGAACAACAAGTAATAGAAGTAGCCAAAAAATTACAAATACATGAATTTATAATGTCTAAAGAAAACGGTTATTATACTGTTGTAGAAGAAGAGTCTGATATTCTTTCTCAAGGCGAAAAACAGTTAATTACTATTGCTAGAACTCTTTTACGAAATCCCAATATTTTAATTTTGGATGAAGCTACTTCTACTATAGATACCACTATGGAATCTTTGATACAAAAATCTATAAAAAAATTATTGCAAAAAAGAACATCTTTTGTAATTGCTCATCGTTTGTCTACTATTGTTAATGCAGATATTATTTTAGTGTTTAATGATGGAGTTATAGTTGAAAAAGGAAATCATTATGAATTAATAGAAAAAAAAGGTTTTTATTATAATCTTTATCAAAGTCAATTTTCTAAATAAATTTAACTATTTTTTATTTTTTTTTAATAATTCAATTGCTAATTGTGTAACTGTTCTTCCTCTAGAAGTTCTTTTAATATATCCTTTTTTAATTAAATAGGGTTCATATACTTCTTCAATTGTTGTTTTTTCTTCTCCAATTGTTGCTGAAATGTTTTTTATTCCTACTGGCCCTCCATTAAATTTATTTATTATATTTTTTAAATAGTTATAGTCTGTTTCTTCTAAACCATTTTCATCTATTTTTAATTGTTCTAAAGTTTTTAATGTAATTTTGTGATTTATAATTTTATTAGAATAAATTTCTGCAAAATCTCTTACTCTTCTGAATAAACGGTTAGCAATTCTCGGAGTTCCTCTGCTTCTTTTGGCTAATTCTATTAGAGCTTTTTCTTCTATTTGGTTATTATAAATATCAGATGTTCTTTTGATTATGGATTTGATTTCTTTTTCATTATAATAATTTAATTTTAATATTAAACCAAATCTATCTCTTAATGGAAAAGAAATATTACCAAATTTTGTTGTTGCTCCAATTAGTGAAAATGGTGGCAAATCTATTCTAATTGTTTTTTTTTCTTCATTTTTTCCTATAATTATGTTAAAAACATAATCTTCCATTGCTGTATATAAAATTTCTTCTATATTTTTAGGCAAACTATGAATTTCATCAATAAAAAGAATATCTCCAGAATTAAGATTATTTAAAATAATAGCTAAATCACTAATTTTTTCTATATGAGCACCGCTTGTTGTTTGGAAATTAACTTTTAATTCATTAGCTATAATTTTGGCTAATGTAGTTTTTCCTAATCCTGGCGGTCCATAAAATAAAACATGGTCTAATGATTCTTTTCTTTTTTGAGCAGCTTTTAGATAAACATGCAATATTTTTTTAATATTTTCTTGACCTATATAATTTTTTAGTTTTTGTGGTCTTAAAAAAAAATCTTTTTTCGTATTTTTTTTTATTTTATTTTTTTTAACAGGAATATCTTTAATTTTTTGTTGCATTTTTTTTAATCCTTATTTTTTTAAAAGTGATAATGCTTCTCTGATCATGTTTTCTATATTTTGATTTGAATTTATTTTTGTAATTATGTTATCTATTTGATTTTTATAAATTCCTAATTTGATTAAAGCTTCTTTTACGTTTTTTTGCTTTAATGTTAAATTTTTTTTATTATGGTGATTTGACATTTTTTTTTGTAAATAAAAAAGAATTTGTTGAGCTGTTTTTTTACCTATTCCTGGAAATTTTATAAGATAATTTAATTCATTTTCTTCAATAGCTTTTTGTGTTTCTTTTAAAAATTCTGAATTCGATAAAATAATTGCGTTTTTAGGTCCTATGCCAGGAATCATTAATAATTCCTTAAAAAAGGAAAGCATTTCGTTATTCAAAAAACCATATAATTCTGTTTTATTATCTTTTTGATAAAAATATGTTAATAGTTTAATTTTTTGTCCTTCTTTAAAAATATCAGCAGTATTAGGAAATATAATAAAATATCCAATATTATTATTTTCAATAACAATACCCTCTTTTTTTATTATTGTAATTTTGCCTATAATGTAATAATACATTTATTTAATACCTCATAAACTTGTGTTTTTATTATAACATTTTAAATGTTATTTATACTGATGTTTTATTATTTATATAATATAATATAATTGTAAAAATTTATTATAAAAAAATTTGCAAATGTTTTATCTATGGAGGCTATAAAAAAATCAGTAGTATGAATGAGAAAAATTATATTTCAGAAATTAAAAAAAATACAAAATTTTTTTTAGAAAACGATTTTTTTGAAGATATAAAAAAAAAGAAATTTTTTCTTTTATTTGATATCATTGATAAAACAAAACAAAAAGATCCTTTAAAGAAGCAGTTTATTTCTGATTTAAATCAATTAAATTCTGAATATAATAATAACATATTAAACAATAAAAAGAAGTTTAAGTTTTTTTTAGAAAATAATAAAATTATTTTAGATCAAGAAGAAAATTTATTAATTAGTAAATTATATAAAAAACAAAAAATTAATTTTTTAAAAAAAAAAAAAATATTTTTAGAATTTCAAAATAATATAAATAAAATAAAAAAAGAAAAAAGAAAATATTTTTTCAAAATTATAAATTTAGAAAAAAAAGTATTTTTATATTTTAATATATTTCAAATGATAATTGAAAAAAAAAATAAATTTTTATTGGATAAAATATTATTTATTAAGAATCAAATTAATAATGATTTTTATAATAAAAACATTGTTCTAAATAAAGAAATTAATAATTTAAAATTTATTACTAATGAATTAGTTCAAAAATTAAAAGATTTTTATAAAAATGATTTAGTTAATATAAATAATAATCACGAAAAAGAAGCAAAAATATTGTTTTTAAAAAATAAGGAAATTAATAATTTATTTCAAAAACAATTAGATAATCATAATAAAATATTCGAAGAAGAGAGAGTTTCTTTTCTTAATAACAAAGATGTTTTAAAAAATCAAAGAAAAATTTTATTTCAAAAATGTAAAATAGTTATGTTTTTTTTTATTGAAAAAGTTTTTTTAAATAATTATAAAAATTTTATTTTTTTCTTGAAAAAAGTTCAAAAAAATGAATTACTTTATTTGACTAATTTGCATATTTGGCGTAGAAAATATATTTTTTTAAAGCTTATTTATAATAAGAAATTAAATTGGATTTTTATGCAAAATAAATTATTATCAAATATAAAAGAAATAAAAATAAAAAGTAATTATAAATTATATGAACAAGAAAAAGAAATCATTCATAATAAAAAAATACAAAAAATTAATTATTTTGAAACTGATTTAAGAATTTTAGAAATTATCAGAAAATATAAAATAATGTTTTCTGAGTTTCAAGAAGAATATAAAAAGAATGAATTAAATTTTTTAAATCAAAACAATAATTTTCAAATTTTTTTAAAATTGCATAATTTAGAATATAAAAAAAATATTTTAAATTATTCTATTGATAAAAAAGAAAAAAAAGTCTTATTAAAAACACAATTACAAAAAGAAAAAGTTAATTTAATAACTAAAAGTTGTGAATACATAATTGAACAATTAATTTTAATAAGAAATTTAAAAAAAAAAACAACTAATTTAAAAAATATTCAACAACAACACATTAATAATCAACATGAATTATTTGAACAACAAAAACAAGATTTCTTTAAACGAACTCAAATGACTAAAATAAAAACAGAATATTTTATAAAACAATATTTTATAAGAGAAAAAGAATATTCTATTAATTTAATATCTTATATTAAGTTTATTATTCAAAAAGATTATCAAAGAAAAAAAATCTTTTCACAAATAAAAAAACAATTAGATTTTGAAGTTTTAAATTGTCAAAATTTTGAAGATTTTTTTAATTTAGAAAAATTTGAATTAATTAATAATTTAATTAAATTATTTTTTGATAATGTATTGGATCAGCAATTTTATTATAGTTATGTTTTGCAAAAAAGAATTTCTTATTTTCAAGATTTTATAATTAAGCAAAAAAATCAATATAATAATATTTTTTGTCGTTATTTTGAACAAAATATTTTTTTAATGCGTAATTTGTTTAATAAATCTAAATTAAAATTTGGAACAAAAATGAGGCAAAAATTTACTTTTATTGAAAATAAAATTAAAATTTATGAACAATTTTATTTTTCTTTGAAAAAGAAAATATTTTTTTTGCATAAAGAAAAAATTTATAAAAATAAATTTAATGATTTGAAAAAAAAACAAAATATTATTAGAAGAAAATATATTTTTTTCCAAACTAAGATATTTAAATTATTTAATAAAATTATTTTTTTAAAAGAAAAAAATTTTTTCTTTAACAAAATTTTTTTAAATTTTTATAAAAAAAGAATTATTTCTTGTTTATTTTCTTTTTTTAGATATATGGAATCTATTAGTTTTTTTGAAAAAGAATATAATAATTTTATGAATTATATGAATGAATTAAAGAATAATTTTGATGAATCTCAAAAAGAAATTATTGAACAAAATGAAAAAAATATTTTTTCTTTATATAATTTTTTGATAGATATCTTAAAAGATATTCATTTAATTCAATTACAAAATATTAAAGAACTTAAAAAAAAAGAAGAAGATAATTTAAAAAATCAAATTTTTATTTATAAAAAAATTATTAAAAATAATTTTTTTGAAATGAATAATAAAATAAAATTGATGAATTTAAATTTTAGAGAAGCTTTGATTGAGAAAAATAAAGTTTTTTTTAAAAATTTACATCAACTTCAAATAGAATATTCTAAAAAAAAAATTTATTCTATTTTACAATTTAATAATAAAATTGCTTTTTTTTATAAAATATCTAATTTAAAATTGAACCAAATGAAAGCAATACAAAGAAATCAAAATTTAGAAGAAAGAAAAATATTTTTATCTTTTGCTAAAATACATAAAAAATATTTAAAAACACATCAATCTTTATTGAAAAAAATTGAAAATATTAAAAAGAAAACAAAATTTAATATTTCTAAATCTTATTTTAAAAACAAGATTCAATGGTTATTATTTATAATTTGGTTTCGATTAAAAAACATTAAGGATAGAAAAGAAATTAAAAGAAGTTATAAGGATAATATAAAAAAATTGAAAAATAAAATTAAAATTCAAATTTTTTTTTATAACATATTTAATTATTTTTTTGGAATTTAGAGAATTATTTTTTTATTGTTTGAATAATAAAGAAAATTTTATTTTTTTGATAATATTCAAATTAAATTTTTTATTTATTTTTTATAAAAATATTTTTATTAGATATTTTTTAAGCAAGGAATGATATGAATATAGGTTTTAATATTAGACATTTAAGATTAAAAAAAAAAATAACTCAAAAACAATTAGCTCAGAAGTTAAATGTAACTAGTGGATATATTTCTCAAATTGAAAATAATTTGATTTCTCCTTCTATTAAAGTTTTATTTTCTTTATTGGAAATTTTGAAAATTTCTCCATCTGATTTTTTTAAAAAACAAGAAAAAAATATAGAATTAATTCATAAAAGTGATGATTTTTTTGGTGTTTTAGATGAAAATTTAAAAAATAAAATTTATTATTTATTTCCTAAAATGAATAATTCTCGTATGAAACCTTTAATTATAGAAATTCAATCTCAAGGACAAACTAATATTAAAAGTATTAAAAACGATGAAGATGTATTTGTTTTTGTTTTGGAAGGAGAAGTTATTTTAGTTTTAAATAAATGTAGATATTTTTTAAAAAAAAATGAAACTTTTTATTTATCTACAGATAAAGAATATTATTTATTTAATTATCGTTCAGAAAAAGCACGTATATTACAAATAAATTCTTTATCTTCTTCATTAGAATAATAATATTTTTTATTTATGTGATAATTTTTTTAGGTGAGGTAATATGAAAAAGATTTTTATAGCTGGAAATTGGAAAATGTATAAATGTAAAGATGAAGCTTTAGAATTTATTTTTAAAATAAATAATAAAGTGCCTGATAAAAATAAAGTAGAAAGTGTTATTTTTCCCCAAAATACTTTGTTAGATTCTTTGGTTCAAATAGAAGGAAAAAATTTAAGAATAGGCGCACAAAATATTTTTTATAAAGATGAAGGTCCTTATACAGGAGAAATTTCTCCTAAAAATATATTTTCTTTAGGCGTCAAATATGTTTTATTAGGGCATTATGAAAGACGTAAATTATTTAATGAAACAGATGAGATGATTAATTTAAAACTTTTATCTGTTATACCATACAACATATATCCTGTTATTTGTATAGGAGAAAATTTAAAAATTAAAGAGAAAAATGAAACCGAATTGTTTTTAAATAATCAGTTAGAAATTATTTTAAAAAATATTGACATTGTTTTTTTGGAAAAAATTATTTTTGCTTATGAGCCTGTTTGGTCTATTGGCACAGGTAATATTTTATCTTGTGAAAAAGCAAACAAAATTATTAAAAAAATTCGTGATAAAATATCTTTATTATTTAACGAAAAAGTAGCTCAAAAAGTTAGAATTATTTATGGAGGTTCTATTGACATTGCAAATGTTTCGTCTTTTTTGAAACAAAAAGAAATTGATGGTATTTTATCAGGAAAAAGTTCTTTACAAGTAGAGGAATTTTTATTTTTTACAGAATTGGCTGAAAAAATATTTGATAAAAAAAATATTTTTTAATTTTGATTCAATTTTTATTTAAATTTTTTTATAAAGAGAGATTAAAAATTCATTTATGAATAAACAAGAATGGTTAAATAATTTAAATGAAGAACAATTTAAATCTGTTACTGTGAAAAACAAATCAGTTTATGTTATTGCTGGACCAGGTACTGGAAAAACTAGAACTTTAATCAGTAGAATAGCTTATTTAATTGAAAGCGAAAAAACAAAAATTAAAGGAATTTTGGTTATTGCTTTTACTAATAATGCAGTTCAAGAAGTTAAAGAACGTTTAGAAAAAATTTTACATATTGATGATTTTTCTATTTTAACTATTACTACTTTTCATTCTTTATGTAATAAAATTTTAAGAAAATATATTGTTAATTTAGGATTACAATTTACTTCTTATTTTTCTATTATTGATGAAAAAGATAGGAAAAAGATTATTAGGAACATTTTATCTCAATTATGTTTAGATAAAAATATATATAATATTTCTAATGTCGGAAAATATATTTCTTATATTAAAAATAAAGTAATTAAAAAAGAAATTTTAGAATCTTATTCTGGTTTGGATAAAAAAAGAATAAATAATTATGACACTGAATCAAGTTTCTTTTCTAAAGAAATTGAAATTATTTATATTTCATATAATAATTATTTAATGAAAAATAATATGTTAGATTTTGATGATTTAATTATTTATACTTATAAATTATTAACAACAAATTATAATATAGCTTTACTTTATCAAAATCAATTTAGTTATGTTTTGGTTGATGAATTCCAAGATATTGATCTTATTCAATATCAAATTATGAAAATTTTATCAAAAAATAGTTATTTTTTCACAGTAGGCGATTTAAATCAAAATATATATAGTTTTAGAGGTGCTGATCGTTTATGTAGTTATTTGTTATTGAAAGATTTTAAATTTTCTAAGATGAATTTAAAGAAAAATTATCGTTCTACTGAAAATATTTTAAACAAAGCTAATCTTTTGATTCAAAATAATTATATTAATTTATTGGATGATTATTTTAAGAATTTTTTGATAAGTGTTTCTGGTTCAGGAGAAGAAGTTGTTTATCAAAATTTTTTTAATTCACAACAAGAATCAGAATTTATTGTTAAAAAAATTAAAGAATTAGTTTATTTTCGAAAATATAAATTTAAAGATATTGCTATTTTATATAGAATGAATGAGTTGAGTCAAGAAATTGAGAATAGTTTTATAAATTCTAAAATTCCTTATTTTGTAAATGGATATGTTTCTTTATATCAAAAAAAAGAAATTAAAGATTTTATTGCTTATCTTAAGTTTATTATTTCGCCTGAACAAAATTTCTTTTTAAAAAGAATTATAAATGTTCCTTCCCGCAATATAGGAACTAAAACTATTGATATTTTAGAAAAAATATCTTCTGAAAAAAATATTTCTTTATTTGAAGTTATTAAAAATATTTCTAATTTTAATTTGAGTAAAGTTGTTGAAAAGAAAATTGATAAATTTAAAAAAATTTTTTTTAACTTATTAAGTCTTATTAATGATAAAAAAACCAATTTATCTAATTTAATTTTTTCAATAGATGAAATTATTGGTTATTCAATAATGTTAGATGAAAAAGAAACTCAAGATAATAATTTAGAAAAAAAAAATAATCTTAAAAGATTACAATTTATTTTTGCTAAATATGATTCTGAAATGAAAGGTAATTTTTTGGATAAATTAATTTCTTTGTTAGATCAAATTGTTTTATTTAGTGATAATGATATTTCTTTTAATAAAAATGATCAAGTTATTTTATCTTCTATTCATAAATCCAAAGGTTTAGAATTTAAAGTTGTTTTTGTTATTGGATGGGAAGAAAATATTTTTTTAAATATTTCTAATTTAGAAAATTTTGGAAATGATTTTTTTGTAAATAATAGTAATGAAGAATGTAAAGAAAAAAATATTCAAGAAGAAAGACGCCTAGCTTATGTAGCTATAACTAGAGCTAAAGAACTTTTATATATCAGTAGTTCTAATTATAGATTTATCTTTGGAAAAAAAATTTTTTCTAAACCTATTTCTTTTATTCAAGAAATGAAATTAATTGACTCTAATAAAAAAACAAAAAATAATTTTCTTTTTTATAAAAATAGAAATTATAAAAAATACTCATTATATAATATTGGTGAAAAAGTTCAACATGATTTTTTTGGTTTAGGAACTATTATTTCTCTTAATAATGAAATAGCTACTATATTATTTTCTAAACCTTATGGTATGAAACAAATTTTAATTAATCATTTTTCTTTGAAAAAAATTGATTAGTTTATTTAATTTATTTTTTTATTTTTTTTATTATTATAATTAATTAAAGTTTTTTTCTTTTGATTTTTAGTTAGCAACCCTCTTTTTGAATGAAAATCAGAAGGATGTTTTTTTAAGTGTTTATTTAAAATATCCATTTCTTTGCATAATAATGCAATTTGAAATTCAGTACAACCTGTATTTTTTTCATTTATTTTATGTTTTTTAAAAATTTCTTTTTTTTGATTTTTATTTAAAGCCATATTTTACGCTCTTTCTTTTATTTTTTAAATTAATTTTGTTATGAAAAAATAAATTTTTTTATAATATTAAAATATTTTTTATTTTAAATATTTAAATTAAATTTTGAAAAAATTTTCAATATTTAAAATAAAAACAGTTGCTCCGCCAACAATAATTTTTGTTTGTGTGTCGAAATGATCTCCAAATTTATTTAAAATATTGTTATTAATTAATTGTGTTTTGGTTTGAGAATATTTTTTAATTATATTTAAAACTTGTTCTACTTTATCTTCATTTAAACCTATTATAAAAGTAGCGTTTTTTTCACTTAAAAAACCTCCCTTAGTTGCTAATCTTGTATTAGACAAATTTTCTTTATTTAAATTTGTTTGAACTTTATTGGCGTCTGAACTAGAAATAATTGCTATAATTAATTTCATTTTATCTTTATTCATAACTATATTATATAATATTTTAATGACAATTATTAGATAATTAAATTTTTATCGATATAAATAATTTTTATTAAAAAAAAAGATATCTTTTTAATTAAAAAGATATCTTTTTGGAAAAAAATTTTATATTTTTTGAAGAATAAATAAAATCTCATTTATTATTTATAATAATTTTTCTAATTATTATTATTTTTTATTATTATTTAGAGTTTTTTATTATAAAATTTTCATTTATTTTTTTATTTATTGCTTTCAGTAGTTTTTGATTCTTCTTTAGCATTATTATTTACGCTATTGTTGTTAGAAGTTGATGTATTTGCTGTTGATGGTTTATTACTTTCAGCAGTTTTTGGTTTTTCATCAGCTTTTGGTTTTTCATCAGCTTTTGGTTTTTCATCAGCTTTTGGTTTTTCATCAGCTTTTGGTTTTTCTGTGTTTGTAGTAGTATTAGTAGTATTAGTAGTAGCAGTATTATTTACGCTATTGTTATTAGAAGTTGTTGTATTTGCTGTTGTTGTATTTGCTGTTGTTGTATTATTACTTTCAGCAGTTTTTGGTTTTTCATCAGCTTTTGATTGTTCTGTATTACTATTGTTTACACTATTGTTGTTAGATGTTGATGTATTCGCTGTTGATGGTTTATTACTTTCATCAGCTTTTGGTTTTTCATCAGCTTTTGATTGTTCTTTATTACTATTATTTATATTTTTTGATTCTTCATTATTATCATTGGATGTTGATGGTTTGTTATTTGAATTTTCTTTTTCTTCTTTTTTTTCTTTATTTGATTTTCCGGAAAATAATTTTTTTAATGTTTTTTTAATACCCTTAGATTTTTTTACTTTTTTATCATTTGATGTAGAATTTTCTGCATCTTCGACTTCTTCTTCTTCTTCTTCTTCGATTTCTTCTTCTTCATTGTCGATTTCATCATTTTTTATATCTGATTTTTGTTCTGATATTTGTTGTTCTACATTTTCTTTTATATCCGATTTTTGTTGTTCTATATTTTCTTTTATAGAAACATTTGAATGATTTTTGTTTTTAAAGTAGAAAAAACAAACTAATGAAGTTAATAAGACAAAAAATAAAAATATAGTAATAAAAAATTTATATTTTTTAATTTTATTGTAATTTTTCTGATCCTCTTGAATAATATTCAACCTCTTTTTTATTTTATTTTTTTATTTTTTATTTCAATTTTTATTTTTATTTTTATTATTTAATAATTTATTAATAAATTAATATCTAATTAATTTATTTCATTTTTTTAATTTAGTGATTATTGTTCAAAATCAATCACCACACTAATTATATTTAATTTGTTTATAATTTCAACTAAAAATTATTTTTTATTTTTTTAATATCAAATTAAACCGAAATCTTTATTTTTTTTATATAGGAATTTTTTTCCTAAATTAGTTAACATTAACTCTTTATTTTTGTTTTTTATAAGATTTTCTTTTTGTGCTTTTTTAATACATTTTTTAAAACAAGAATAAGACCAATTTAAATCATATTTTATTTCTTGAATAATATTTTTTTTATTTTTTGCATTATTATTTTCTATATGCATTAATAAAGTAATAATCATAAAATTCTTTTTTTGTATGTTTTGTTGGATGAATTTAGCTATAATTCCTCTTTTAGGTTCTAAAAAAAGAACTAATAAAAAAAGTATTAAAATTATTACCGAAATTAAACCTGAAACTGGTAAATCCCAGATTATTCCTAAAAAATAACCTAAACTAGAGCTTACAAATGAAATCCATAATGATAAACACCAACAATTAAATAAATTTTTAGTTAATAAAATAGATATTGCTGCAGGGCCTATCATGCAAATTATAGTCATTACAGAACCTACCAAATCAAAAGCAATAACCGTTGTTATGGAAGATAAAGTCATTAATATGTAATTAATTATACATGAAGAAAAACCTAAAATATTTGTTAGAGAAGGGTCAAAAATAAAAATTTTTAATTCTTTGTAAAAAATAATAACAAATATAATATTTGTTATTAATATTGGAATTATTTTATATAATTGTCTTATATGTGTTAATTCTATATTTCCTAAAAAAACTGCATCAGTATCTATATGAACATCTCTTGTCCATAAACTTATAATAATTATTGCAATAGAAAAGAAAAATGTAAAAGTTATTCCTATAGCAGAATCTTTAGAAATTTTAGTGTTTTTAAAGATTAAATCTACTAAATAAACAGTCAATACTCCTACAGAAGCAGCTCCTATAATTAAAAAAGGAGAATTTAAATCTTGAAAAATTAAAAAAGCTAGAACTATTCCTAATAAAACACTGTGACTTATTGCATCTATTACCATAGAAACTTTTTTTAATACTAAAAAAACTCCTAAACTAGATAAAGCCAAAGAACAAAAAATTAAAACTAAAAAAACATCTATTTCAAAATTATCAATAATTTTGTTTAAAAACATTATTCAACACTTCCATTAATTAAATTTTCTATTAATTTTATTCCTTTTTTATTGATAATAATTTTTTTGTTTTTTTTATTTAAATATAAATATTTTTTTTCAAATAAAAAAGGCTCTATATCTTTAATATTAGTATTTTCGTTATTATTGTATAAATGTATTAATTGTCTAAATTTTTTAATTTTATTTTTATATTTTTTATTTTTAAAATATTTTTGTAATATTCCGTATTTATTAGAAAATAAACATGTAATAAGTATAAAAATAGTTGTAATTATTATAATTATAGGACCTGTAGGCATATTTTCTATTTTTAGGCTAATTAAAATACCTATAAAACTTGAAAAAAATGTAACACAAGAAGCAATACAAGCATTTATGAATAATTTATCGCTTATTTGTCTTGAAATAACTCCAGGCATAATTAAAAAAGCACTTGTTAAAATAATTCCAGTCATTTTTAAACTAATTACAATTACTGCTATTAGTAAAGTATTTAAAATCAATGATATTAATACAATATTAAAGCCAAGACTTTTTGCAAAAAATTCATCAAAAATAAAAATTTTAATTTCTTTCCATAGGAAAGTTATTAATATAAAAGTTACAAAGGCTACTATAATTACAGAAAAAACATGTTCTGCTGAGATTAAAGCTGTTTGACCAAGTATAAATTTTTCTAAAATAGCTATAGAACTGTCTTGATTTTCTTTTTGTATTAAAGCTAATAAAATATTACCTAATCCAAAAAAAGAAGCTAATATTAATGATAATATTGTGTCTGATTTAATTTTAGAATATTTTTTTATTATTTCTATTAAAAATAATGAAATTATTGAAGCTCCAAATGCTCCTATCCAAATAACCCATTCGCTTGTATTTTGAAAATAAATATAAGATAATGCTATTCCTGGCAAAATTGAATGCGAAAGAGTATCTCCTAGTAAATCTTTTTTTTTTAAAATTATAAATACTCCTAAAATACCTGATGTAAAACCTAATAAAGAAGTTCCTAAAAATATTTTTAAAACCGTATAGTTTGTAAAATAATTTATAATTAAACTTAAATTCATTTTTTTAATGCCTTTAATCAATTTTAATTTTTTATTTTTTTAATAAAAGGATTGTTTTGAAAAGTTTTTTTTATGTTTTCTGTAGTAAAACTTTTCTCAATAGGACCGCTAGCAATTTTTTTTATATTTAATAAAATCACATGATCAAAGTAATTTTTTACTGTTTCTAAATCATGATGGACTACTAAAATAGTTTTATTTTGTTTTTGCAAATTTTTTAAAACTGTAATTATTTTTTTTTCTGTTTGAATATCTACTCCTTGAAAAGGTTCATCCATTAAATAAATTTCTCCTTGCTGCGCTAAAGCTCTTGCTAAAAATATTCTTTGTTGTTGTCCTCCTGATAGTTCTGCAATTTGACGATTTTTTAAATTAACCATTCCTACTTTATCTAAAGATTGCATAGCTATTTCATAATCTTTATTTGTTGGTTTTTTAAACCAACCTAAATGACCATACCTTCCCATTAAAACAACATCAAAAACAGTTGTAGGGAAATCCCAATCTACTGAATTTCTTTGCGGTACATAAGATATTTTTTTACGAAATTGTTTATATTTTTGATTATAAAATAAAATTTCTCCTGAAATTTTAGGTACTAATTCTATTAAAGTTTTAATTAAAGTTGATTTTCCAGCTCCGTTAGGACCAATAATTCCTGTTAGAGAGCCTTCGAAAATATTAATATCTATGTCCCATAATGCAGGTTTTAAATAATAAGAAACTGTTAAATCTTTAATTTGAATAGATGTTTTTGATTTTTTCATAATAAATTTTCTTTTATTACCTTAATATTATTTAAAAAAGCTCCTATATAAGTAGAATGTTTGTATTTAAAATTATTTAAAATTTCTATTTTTCTATCCGTTCCTAAAGAATCTGAATATAATTCAACATTATCAGGTATTTTAATTGGGTTTGAATTTTTTTTTAACTTGTTTACTTCTTCTTTAAGGCTTTTCAGAGAATCTTTTGGTATAGAATTTTCTGTAAAAATAGATTTTACATTGTTTTCTGATAGTATTTTTGATAATTGAATTATTCTATTTAAGCTAGATTCTGTTTGCGTTGATATACCTTGTATTGATTCTAATCTAAAAGAACATAAATTTTCTTCTGAAAATTTTTGCCAATAAGAAAAAGCATCATGAGCTGTAACTACAATAAATTCATTATTTTGTTTTGTTAATTCTTTTTTCAAGTTTTTCATTTCAGAAATAATTTTTTTTTTTAATTCTTCTAATTGAATATCAAAAATTTTATAATTATTTTCTAATTTTATTATATCTTCTTTTGTATTTAATGTTTGTTCTAATCTCGTTTTTAAGTTTTTATTTATATTTCTCCATAAATCTATTTCAAACCATACATGAGGATCATAATGTTCCGAATCATCTTCGCTTTTTATTAATTTGCTTTTATCTAAAAAATCACCAGCTATCCATAATTGATCTTTTTCTTTTAAAAGATAAAAAGAGTCTATCATTTTTGTTTCTAAATTTAAACCATTAATAATAATTAAATCAGCTTCTTTAATTTTTTTTCTGTCTGATAGAGTTGTTTTATAATTATGAGGATCTATTCCTGTATTCATCAAACTTTCACATTTAAAATTATCAATTTTTTTATATTTTAAATTATATTCTTTCGGTACTTCGTTAGAGTCTACAAAACCTAGAAGATGTTGCACAGAATCTTTTAAAATAGTAGTTGTTGTTAATATTTTTTTTATTTTTAATTGGTTTGGATTAATTTTTTCTTTTTCTTTTAAAAATGATATTAATGGAACTAATAAAATTAAGAATGTAACTGATATCATTATATATATATACCAGAAATTATAAATTTTTTCTTTTATTTTTAACATAATACAACAATATATAAATTTTTCCTCCTTAAAAATTTTATTAATATAAATTAGAAATTTTTGAAAAATAATATATTTTAAAAAATTTATTAAAATTACTTTTGTAATTAACAAAAAAAAATATTAATTTCAATAATTTAATAGATATTAATAATTAATTATATGTATTTCCTGTTATTTATTTTATATATATTTTTTTGTATCAGTCTTATTATTTAATTTATATATTTTTGCTTAATTTTTAATTATTTTAAATTAAAATTTTATTTTTTTGTTTATTTTTTTTTTTTTTTAGTTTATTTCTTTATTATTTTCAATAAATCTTTTCAATAACAACATTAGAAATTAATGTTTTATTTAACATTAAATTTATTTATTTATATATTTTTTTCGATTTTCAAAATGCATAGTATTAAAATTAATATTATATTATATTAAACTTTAATTAAATTTTTCTTTCTTTCGATGCATTCTTATACATATAAATTATATACTAAAATATTTTGAAATACAAATTAAAAAAATTAATTTTTTTAAATAAAAAAAGTAAATGAAGTTGACAAAACATTATTTAAATTATACAATAAAACTAATATTTAAATTTATTTTGTTTTTTTTGTATTTTGTTTTGAAAGAATTTCCTTAATTTATGAAAAATAATTTTAATGAACTTTTTAAACAATTATAAATTTAACAATAAAATATTAAAAATAAATTTTTTAATAAAAAAATAAATTAAATAAAAAAAAATAAAAATAAATATTATTAAATAATTAAAATAAATAATTTAAAATATTAAATTTTAATTTTAAGTTGTTTTTTAATTAAAAAATAATCTTTATGTTTTGTTTAAGAAGAGGTAAATTAATGAATCATTGTCTTATTGAAATAAAAAATTTAAACAAGTCTTTTATTAATCATGCTGTTTTAAAAAATATTAATTTACGAATTAAATCTAAAGAAATAATAACTATTATTGGACATTCTGGTTCAGGGAAATCTACTTTATTAAGATGTTTAAATTTACTAGAAAGACCGGATTCAGGAGAAATTTTAATAAATGGAAGAAATATTTTAACTAAAGATTTTCCTTTGTCTTATTTAAGAAGTAAAGTGGGTATGGTTTTCCAAAATTTTAATTTATTTGATAAAAGAACAGTTTTAGAAAATTGTTGTTTAGCTCCTATGAAAGTTTTGAATTTAACAAAAGAAAAGGCAAAGAAAAATGCTTTTTTGAAATTAGAAGAAGTAGGTATGGAAAAATTTGCTCACAAAAGTGTTGAAAAACTTTCCGGAGGGCAAAAACAAAAAGTTGCTATTGCTAGGGCTTTATGCATGTATCCTAGAGTTCTTCTTTTAGATGAACCTACTTCCGCTTTGGATCCTGAATCTTCTCAAGAAATTCTTAGGATATTACAGAAATTATCGAAACATAAAGATATGACTTTAATAATTGTAACTCATGAAATGAAATTTGCTAAAAAAGTATCTCATCAAATTTGTTTCATGGAAAAAGGTAGAATTGTAGAAAAAGGAAAATCTAGAGATATTTTTGAAACTAATGATTATCCAAAAGCTAAGTCTTTTTTTGAAGATTTTTGATTTTTTTAATAATTTTTTTAAAATATTAATAATTTAATAATATTTTTTTAATTAAAAAATTATTATTCTTTTTGCTTTATTTCTTAAAAAGATGGAAATTTATTTTCATTTATGTTTTAAAATTTAATTAAAAAATGAATGCAATTATCTAATTTTAAAAAAAACAAAAAACCATAAAGAAAGGTATTAATTAAAAATTAAATTGTTATGTCGAATAAAATAAATAAAATAAAAAATTGTTATTTTTATATTAAAAAAAAATGGAATAAAATAATTAAAATATTTCTATTATGTACTTGTGTTTTTATTTTAATTTGGATGCATTATTTTGTTTTATTTTCTTTTAATAAGAAAAATAATCAAAATTTTTTTCAAGATAAAAAAAATGTAATTACGTTAGGTGTTCATAATAACATCCCTCCTTTTATTTTTGATGGTTATGATGCTAAATATAGTGTGCCTACTGAAAATGGAGAAACTATTAGTGGTATTGATATTCTTTTATGTAAAGAATTAGCAGATCAAATGGGAAAAAAATTATCTATTAAAATTTATGATTTTGCTGGTCTTTTGTCTGCTTTAGAAACTGGAAAAGTTGATTTTGCTCTTGGTTTGATGAATGCTACTGACAAACGTAAAGAAAAAATGTTGGTTGTTGAATATTGTGAACCAGAAGTAGGAATTATGGTAAGAAAAGAACACCAACCATTTTTCGAACAACATTTAGATAAAAAAGATAATATTATTTCTTTATCAAATTTAAGAAAATCATTTGATGAAAATTCTAAAATAAAATTATCTACAATGACTGGTTGTGTTTTTGATGAAAAAGTTAGAAATTATTTGGATAAAGATGAGCATAATGTTTTTGATAAAGATTCTATTTACTTAACTAGAGAAGATATAGTTAAGTGTGTTAATTTATTAGATAAAAAAGTTACTGATGTTTTGATATTGGATAAAATTTTGTTGGATAATTATATCGAAAATGATGAAGAGCAAAAGTTTGTTTCTTTTACTTTAAAAAATGATTTTGTAGTTAGTAATTTAGGTATGTTTATTAAAAAAAATAACCCAAATTTAAAATCAGAATTAGAAGAAGCTTTAACAAAAATAAAAAATAAAATGCCAAATTATATGGATGTTTTTAAAGAAAAAGCTTTAGAAGATTTAAGATATGTTCAAAAAAAAATAAATTCTAATAAAAATGAAAGTTTTGTGAAAAAAATATTAATTTCTTTTCCTTCATATATAAAAAGTTTTTTTATGTCTTTTATATTGGCTCTTGATGGACTTATTTTAGGTTTTTTTGCAGCTTTATTTTTAGTTAAAATTAAAATATTTTCTGAAGATATAGAGAAAAACAGTTTTCTTTTCTATATTAGAAAATGGTTTTTTATTGCAATTGAATTTTTTATTAATTTTTTAAAATCTGTTCCTATATCAGTTCAAGCTTTGTTATTTTTTAATTTATTTATAAGTAGTTTTGATGTTTTTAAAGGTTTTTTAGGTACTTTTTATATATCTTTAATTGTTATTGTTTTAAACACAGCAGCAAATCTTATGCATATTATGATTGAAAATATTAGGTTTTTAGACCAGGGTCAAATAGAAGCAGCTTATGCTTTGGGAATGGAAAAAAAGCAAGTTTTTCGTTATATTATTTTTGATCAAAGTATAAAAAGAACCTATCCTTCTATTTTTTCACAATTTTTAAATAATATTAAAGATACTGCTTTATTTTCTATTATTGGATTAATGAGTCTTTTGTGGACTGCTCAAAGAAATATCTCTATTACTTATGATTCTGTTATTCCTTATTTTATTGTTAGTTTAATTTATTTTGTTTTAGTTTCTTTTACTAATTTATTAGTTTTTTTTACTCAAAAAGATAAATAATTAATTAGAAAATAATTTATAAAAAAACATAAAACATAAAAATATTTATTTAAAAGTAAAAATTTTTTATGTTTTTATGTTTTTTCTTGTAAAGAAAAGTAAAAAATATTATAATGTGGATATTATATTGTTAATTATTTTAATTTTATCATTAATAAAATTAACTTTATATTTGTAATTTATTATAATTATTATTATCATTTAATATATATTAAAATTTTTTATATTTTTATATTTTTTTATTAATTAATTTGTTTTTTTTAATTTGTTTTTTTAAATTTTTTTTTAATTTGTTTTTTTTTTTTTACATATGAATATAATTTTAAGTTTAAGTTAAATTTTAAAAATATTTTTACTTAATAATCTTTAAAAAAAACAATTAATTTAAAGATTATTATTTTTTATAATTTTTTTGGATTTTTTGAATTTAATTTAATTTTTTATGTTAATTAAGTATATTTTTTATAATTATTTTTAAATTAATAAAAATAAAAAAGAAAAGATTAAAAATCATTGTAAGAAAACAAAGAGGATTATTGCTCTGTTATGTTAGAGAGAAAAAATATTTTTATCAATAAAAAAATAGTTTATTGTTTTTATTTTTTAATAATTATATTATCTTTTTTTTTCACTGTTGCTTTTTCTTTAATGAATTTTTTTCATAAAGAAAAGCAATTTAGTAAAAATTTTAAAATAGGAAAATCTACTGGAGAACTTCTTATAGTAGATTGCAAAGCAGATTCTACAACTAAGAAAAATGAATTATTATCTTTGAATGATCCTTTTATTAATGATGAACAACAAACTTACACTATAGAAGAAACACATATAGTTAAATTAGATAGCAATCAAACTAAAAATAAAGCTGTAGATTTATTAAATAAATATAAATGGTTAAGTATTAATTATAAAATTTTTTTATTAGCAAAAAATAATAATAGTAACGATGATTTAATGTTAATAAGTACTAAAAAAGGCCAAGATATAACAACTTCTATATATGATGAGAAATCTAATAGTGAAAAAGAATCTAGTATTTTTCCTACTCTTCTTTCTTATTCTAAAGTAGATAATAGTTCTAATAATAAACAACCTTATGTTGATGCTTCTGGCAAATTACAACGTCCTGAAATGTTAAAGAAATCAGCTTCTAACGCAAATGATGAATATTTTTCTTATGAAGTTTTGATACAAATACAAAGTAATATTACTTTAAATAAAGAAAATTTGAAAGATTTTTTTGATTCTTATAATAGACACAATCATACTAAAAGAAGAAGTTATTCTGAATTTGCTAGTGATTACGATACTCCTTCTATAAAAATTATAGTAGAGTATGATTTAGTTGATGAAAATGGACGAGAACATTCTGCAAAATCAAGTAGAAAAGGTTCTTTAGGAATGAAATTACCAACTCAAGAAACACATGTTGATAGTAAAAAAGGTGAAAAAATTTTAGTTAAAATAGTTAATTTAGAACAAAATAGAAATGTACAAACTAATACAATAAGCAATTAATAATTTTTATTTAAAATTTTTATATTTTAAATTTTTATAAGAAAATTTTAATATTTTCTTATAAAAAGGAAGGAATTTTTTATGAAAATTTAATTATGTTTTTATATAAAAAAAAAAATAAAAAAAAATATTTTTTTATTTTTTTTTATACTTTTTTTGTTTTTTTGTTTCCCAATAATTTATTATATGCATCTGAAGGCGAAGAAATAGAAAAAGAAAATGTTTGTAATTTTATTAGTGCTAAAATACAAAAACCAAATGTGATTCAAATATCTAAAAAAAATAATCCTGATGGAATCTTATTGGAAAAAAAATATGTTTTAAATGTTAAAAGTATTCCTGATAAATATTCTTTATTTTCAAAAAAAAAATCAGAAGAATTTCAAAAATATTATTTTCAAGTTTCGGTTATTGATAATAAGAAAAAATCTTTAATAAAAACAGATAATGTTTTTCTTCATGTTAATGCTAAGATTTTTTTAGATTCTAAAGAAAATGATCAATTAGTTATTAAAGAAAAAACTGAACAATTTGATATTGAATTTTTTGTAAAAAATAATAATGGTATTTTTGAATCTAAATTTAAACAAACAAATGATGAAAAAAAAAATTTTATGCAAAAAATTCCTTATGATGTTGAATCACAAGAAATTATGATTAAAGTTGGTCATAAATTTAATGTTTTCGGTATGGAAAGCGAAATAGAAAAAATTCCTTTTTCTTTAAGTGTTGATTTTGATTTAGTTTATAATGATAATTCTATTTGCGGAAAAGACTATGAAAAAATAAAATGTGTTCATTTAATTGATAAAATTAATCCTCTATTTTCTAGAGAAGAAAAATTAGTTCAAAAATTAGTTGATAAAAAAAAATTTTATTTAATTAAGCATATTTTATTTCCTTTACAATCTCAAGAAAATATAAAAAAAATTTTAAAACAATTTTCTAATTTCAAATTTTATTCAAAATTTGAGGAAAATATATTAAACCATTATAAAGATAATAATTCATCAGATTTTATAATTTTTTATATTAATAAACAAAATGATATTAAAATTTTTGATATAAATTCATTAGATAATATTTCTAATAAATTTGATTTTTTTAAAAATTTTTTTGATTTTGTTTTAAAGGAAAAAAATATAGAAAGAATTTTTATTTTATGGAATAAAAAAAATTATTCTCCTTTTGACGAAAAAACTTTTTCTAATCTTCATTGTAAAATTTTTTTACCAAATGTAGGTTGTTTTTATTTGTGTTATCCGACTAGTACTATTTTAGGTTCTAATAAAAGTTATTATAATGATTTTATTACGAGAATGCATAGAAAATTTAATAAAGAACCAAATTTAAATAGTTTTTTTATATCATTAAAAGAACCTATTAATTTATTAGAAAAAATAAAACAATTTGAGATTCAATATGAAAAATGTAAATTGGTTTCAACAACTGAAGATTTATTAGAATTAGATAAGGATTTTTATAAATTAAAATTTTATTTTGTTGAAGAAAATAATTTGGGAATTAAAAATAATAATTTAAATTTTAATAATAATGAAATAGAATAAAATTTATAAATTTTTTAAGAGGATAAAAATAAAAAAAGATAATACAAATAATGATTAAAATAGAAAATGGTAAAAATTTGATATTAGATAGCGATAGTGATTTTAATATTAATTTGTTTTTAAATATGTTTTTATTTTTTACTTTATGTTTTTTTTCTTTATATTTTTTATATATTAATAATAGTTTTGAAGAAGAAATTAAAAATTTAGAACAAAAAATAAATAATAATCAAAATAATGAAATTAATAGTATTAATAATCTTAATAATCATGATGTAGTTTTGGATTTAGATCCTGATCAAATACAAAATATAATAGTTCCTATTGTTGAACAAAAATTTGAAAATCAAATGAAAGATTATAAAGATGATATAAATTATTTAATAGAACAAAATAAAGTTTTATCTTCTAATGAATATGTTTACAAAACATCTTCTTCTGCAAATTCTGAATTTGAAAACAATAATGGTTATAATAGTTGCGATAAAAATTCATTTGATAATAATCATTATAATATGGGAAATTATACGGAAAATAATAATTTATCATCATTCAACAATTCTGATACTAAATTTTTTCCTAAAGATAAAAAAAATTTTATTCCTTTTGAAGATGTTATTGGTATGAATGAAGAAAAAAAAGCTTTAGAAGAATTTTTGAATTATTTAGAACATCCAGAAAATTATGATCCAGATGTTATAGGAGCTATAGACGCTCCTAGAGGAGTTATTTTATATGGTTGTCCAGGAACAGGAAAAACTTTACTTTCTAGAAGTTTATCAAAAAAAGCAGGACCTCAAGTAAGTTTTTATGAGTTAGCATCTCCTGAGTTTTCTTGTGGTATTTATGGCGAAGGACCTGCAAAAGTACGTGATTTATTTAGAGATGTAAGAAACAATAATAAAAAACCTGAAATTAAAGCTTCTATTATATTTTTAGATGAATGTGAAGAAATTTTTAAAAATTTATCTAAATTAGGTGAAAATGTTAGTAAAGATTTAGCTAATATTGTTAATCAGTTTAAAACTGAGACTACAAGTGCTGATAATGATCCTAAAAAACCTATTTTAATTATTGGCGCTACTAATCATTATGATAAATTAGATGAAGCTATTAAATCTCGTTTTGATTATCATATAGAAGTTAAAGTTTTTGATAAGGATTTTAGATTAGAATTTTTAAAACAAAGAATTCAAAAAAGAAATAATAAATATAATGAAGAAGCTAAAGATTATTTATTTAATACTGTTAATGAACTTATTGAGAATTTTCCTGAAGAAAAAAGAGCTAATAGAACATTAGAAAATTTTTTAAATTCTATAGTAAGGAATGCAGCTAAAAATAACCGATCAATAGTAGAAAAACAAGATATTGAAACGTCTTATAAAAAAATTTTTCTATTATAATTTAATTTTAACTTCCTCTATTATTAATAAATTAATAAAAATATTTTTAATAAAAAAAATAAAAAATAATAATTTAAAAATAAATTATTTTTTCATTAAAAATTAATTAAATATTTTGAAAAAATTAATTTATTTTTTTAGGAATTAAAATAATTTTAATAAAAAATACTATTATTAAAAATAAAAATGAACAAAAAAGATTTAAATTTTGTTTAATTTTTTTTTGAATAAAAAAATAATCTATTTTGTTTATGTCCAAAGAACCTCTTATGAAATATGAAGGAGTTTCAAGATTATTTTCTTCTGAATTATTTATTCCTATAAAATTTTTATCACTATCAAAACATAAAAAAAATAATTGTTTATTATTTAATTTTTTTTTATTTTGTAGATCGAAATTAGAAGAAAATAAAAATGAATTTTTTTCTATTTCGCTTATATTGCTTTTAAATATTCTTGGTAAATGTTTTTCGTTATCGTTATTTTTTAAAAAATATATTTTTTCTCCTGTTAATAATTGTTTTTTATTTTTGGTTGGAGTAATAGGTAAATCGTGTTTAGATTTGAAAGTAATTAAAACTAAATCATTTGTGTCTAAAAAAATATTTTGTATATTGCCTTTTTCTTTTATTAAAATATTATCATAATTATATGCCATTATATCTATTTCATCTGAAAAAATGTTTTTAATATTATTTAATATTTTGTAAAAAATATCATCATTAGATTCAAAAGTAGATAATACAAAATATAAAAATTCATCATTAGGTAAATTTTGTTTTTGAAATATAATTCCATTTCCGCTGTTATTTGGTTCTTGATTCCAAACTATTAAAGAATTTTTTATTTTTTCTGCATTTGTTATTTTTTTATTTTTTATTTTATCTAAATTTATAATTTCGAAAGATAAAAAAGAATTATCTTGTGTTTCTTGGGAATTTTTGTAAATATTATATTGTATTTTTTCAATAGTATTGTTTTTTATTTTTTTTTCAAATTGAATTATAAAAATTTTATTTTCATTATTGTTTTTTGTTTCTAACGTCATTTGAACTTGTTCTTTTGTTGGATCTAAAGAAAATATTTTTTTTTCATTATCTCCGTTATTTGTTAATTTTATTTCTAATAAAAGATTTTTATTTTCTTCATTACTTTCTATTATTTTCGATATAAATTTTTTTTTTGTTTCGTTTTTTTTAAATTTGAATAAATATTCTAAAAAAATTGTTAAATTATAATTTTCTTTAATTTTATTTTCTGAATTATTTTTTTCAAAGTAATTTAAAAAATTATTCATTTCTCTTTCTATTATATTTTCTTCAGAATAATTAAAGAATTGTTGTAATTTATTTTTTTCTTTAGCGATTAATATGTCTTTAAATAAATTTTTTATATGCAATATATTAATAGCTTGAGAAAATTTATCTTCTTCAAAATCACTTTGTATTGTGCTTCTGTTTATTCCTAAAATTTGACCTTTTTTGTTAAAAATAGGTCCACCGCTATTTCCATTATCTAATTCAATATTAAAATTAATTTCTTTTGGATTAAAAAAAATAATATTACCTTTTTTTAATAAATTTGTTTCTGTTATTAAAATACGTTTTGGAATAATTTTTTGTTCATTTTCTTCAAACATAATTTCCATTGTATCCCAATCTATTTTTATAATATTTATTTCTTTTTCATTTTTAGGAAAAAGTAAATCTATATTATGAAGAGGCACCATTTTAGAGCCCATACTAAAAATAGATTCTCCTTGATTAATTTGTAGCATTTCTTCTTCTACTATTGAATTATTTAAAATTTCTTTTATTTCTTGAAATTTATTATCATCTTCATCTGTAAATTTTAAAATACCTAAATCATCATATTTTTTTTCACTATCAATAAATCCTACTAATTCTGTTTTTTTATTTTGAAAAAAATTATTGATTAGTCTAATATTAGTTGTTAATTGAGTATTTAAATCTTTTATTTCTTCTGTGATTACGTGTTTATTTGTTAAAACGTAATATTCATACATTGTTTTATTGTCTATTATTATTGGTTTTACTTCAAAAATAAATCCTGAACCAATAGACTTTTCTAAAACTATTAAAAATGTAATTTTTGATAAATTTTCAATTTGATCTGATAAAGTTGAATTTTTTTGCATTTTCATTTTTTTTAAATTTTTTATTATTTTATTTTCTTCTTTTAATTGTTTTAAGTTTTGATAGCATTTTTTTATTTCTTTCATTTTAGCATTTTCTAAAACTTTATATTCTAATAATAAATTTTCTTCTGTTTGTAATTTTTCGCATAAAAAACCTGCAAAAATCTGTTTTTTGTCTAAAAAAATATATTCTTTTTGTATTTCTGAAGGATTGTTATTTTTTTGAAATTCTATAGGAAATCTATATTCATTTTGTTTTTTTTCACAATTTTTTGCAATATCTCTTGTTTCTAAGTTATAGCAATTTAAAAAAGATAATAAATGATTAGTTGTTAAAATATATTTTTCATCGGAATTATTGTTTTGTTGTAATGAAATTCCTGCAAATTCACCTTTAGTTGTGAAAAAAATTTTATTATTTTCTCCAGTTATTGAAACAGGTAAATAATGAGTGTCTTCTAATTCATAATCACTACTTATAATTCCTTCTTGAAAAAGTTTTATATTTGTTTTTTTATCTATAGTAAAAGAATATATTTCTTCTCCTTTTTTGAAACTATGTTTTTTTAATTTATATGTTTCTAATGTGTTGAAATCAAAATTTGGATCATTTTGTTTATTAAATGTTTTATTTAGTTTATCTTGAATATTTTGAATTATTTTTAATTTATTGTTTGATTTATTAAAATTAATTTGATTTTCGTTAATTTGATTTGAAATTATATTTTCTTTATTTATGATGAATAAAAATTTATAATAAAAAAAAATAACCATAAAGAATAGAAAAAAAAATAAAAAAGATAAAAAATAATAATTTTTTAAATATTTAAATGAATATATACTTTTCAAGAAAACATACTCCTATTTTATTTTTGTTTTTGTTTAATTTATTTTTTTAATTAAAAATTATTTTATTTTTTTTATATAATGATTGTTTATTTAAAATTTTAATAATTTACATGCATTTATATTTTAAACAATTATTTATTTAATTGTTTTAACAAAATTATTTTTTATTAACAATTTTTATTGACTTTGTAAAAAAAAAACTTTAAAATATAAATTAGCAGTCATTAACAATGAGTGCTAGAAATTAATAATAAATTTTATAGAGGTGTATAAGGGCGCGAAATGATGCCTAATTATCAGTGATTTCACGCATCACGAACATAATGATAATGTGTTCCTTCATATTCTTGGCTTTTTAAACGAAAGAATGAAAAGTTACAGCAAAGAATAAAAGCGGATTGAGGAGAAATTCATATCCAACAAGATCACGCCAGAAGAATGACTCGCATGGATAACCTTTATGAAAAAAGGCTAAATGCAATAAAAGGGGAATTGTGCTACTAAACAGAAATGAATTGTAACTGTTTATCAAAGTTATTTGAAAATTACTTTATATGATTTTTAAAATTATCAATGTTTTTGAAAAAACATCATAGGGTTATTAGTATTAACCTAACTTTTGAACCTACCTTTATATATAAAAAGAACTTATTCTTTAATGTTATATAGATTGAAGATTAAATTATAAAGGTTTGCATACCTAAATGAGTCGCGTAGATAATTAGAGTAACTTCGATCTTCCTAAACTTCTCTTAGAGAAAAAAATTCTCTTAAGAAAAACACAGAATAGTCTGTGGAGGCAAGGAAAAAGCAGAATCATAGTAGTCGTGAGTAATTCAAAGCTTCTTTTGGAAGAAAGAAGTGCACTGACTCACCAAGGCGAAGGGTAACAACCTTTACAAGGCGAAAGAGGAAAAAGAAGTTTTGAGAAAAAACTTTTTTAACCGCCGAATGCTTGGAAACTTGCTTGTTCGGTGGTGTGAGGGGCTTAGATTAATATCTAATAAAGAGAAAAACGGTCTAATTCTATCTCGATCTAATCAAACCAGCAATGGTAAAAATAAATGAATGGAGTGAATAAAATAATGAAAACAAATAAAATTATTGGAATAGATTTAGGAACTACAAATTCTTGTGTTTCTATTATGGAAGGAAGAGAACCTAAAGTTATTACTAATGCAGAAGGCGGCAGAACTACTCCTTCAATTGTTTCTTTCAAAGGAGAAGATATTTTTGTAGGTGAAATAGCTAAAAGACAAATGTTAACAAATCCTAATACTGTTGCGTCTATTAAAAGACATATGGGAGAAAGTGATTTTACTGTGAATATAAATGGTAAAAAATATACTCCTCAAGAGATTAGTGCTATGATTTTGAGAAATTTAAAACAACAAGCTGAGGAATATTTAGGATGTTCTGTTACACAAGCTGTTATTACCGTACCTGCTTACTTTAATGATTCTCAAAGACAAGCTACTAAAGATGCTGGTAGAATAGCTGGTTTAGAAGTGAAAAGAATTATTAATGAACCTACTGCTGCTGCTTTAGCTTATGGTTTAGATAAGAGTCAAAATAGAGAACAAAATATTTTGGTTTTTGATTTAGGAGGCGGTACTTTTGATGTTTCTATTTTAAATTTAGATGAAGGTAATTTTTCTGTTTTAGCTACTTCAGGTGATAATCATTTGGGTGGTGATGATTTTGATTATAAAATAGTTGATTTTTTAGTTAAAGAATTTAAAAAAGAACATGGTATTGATTTATCTAAAGATCGACAAGCTTCACAAAGATTAAAAGATGCAGCTGAAAAAGCTAAAAAAGAATTAAGTGGATTAACTTCTACTCAAATTTCTTTACCTTTTATTACTATGAGTAAATCTAGTGGTCCTCTTCATTTTGAATATAATTTAACTAGAACAATTTTTAATGAGTTAACACATGATTTAGTAGAACGTTGTTTAGTTCCTTTAAAAAAAGCTTTAAGCGATTCTAAATTAACTTCAACAAAAATTGATCAAGTTCTTTTAGTAGGAGGTTCTACTAGAATACCTGCTGTTCAAGAATTAGTAAAAAATGTATTAAATAAAAATATTTTAAATAAAAGTATTAATCCTGATGAAGTAGTTGCTATGGGAGCTGCTATACAAGGAGCTATATTAACTGGAGATGTAGAAGATATTGTTCTTTTAGATGTTACTCCTATTTCTTTAGGTATTGAAACTTTAGGAAATGTTTTTACTAAGTTAATCGACAGAAACACTACTATTCCTACTTCACAAAAGCAAATTTTTTCTACTGCTGAAGATAATCAAAATTCTGTAGATATTCACGTTTTACAAGGAGAAAGACCTTTAGCTAGTGAAAATAAATCTTTAGGAAGATTTCGTTTAGATAATATTCCTTCAGCTCCTCGCGGCGTTCCTCAAATACAAGTAACTTTTGATATTGATGTTAATGGTATTGTTTCTGTTAAAGCAACAGATTTAGGAACTAAAAAAGAACAAAAAATTGTTATTTCTGGTAGTAATTCTTTATCTGAAGAAGAAATTCAAAGAATGCTTAAAGAAGCTGAAGAAAATGCAGCATCTGATAAATTACAAAGAGAAAAAATTGATACTCGTAATGAGGCTAGCAATTTGATTTTTCAAACTAAAAAAACTTTAGTTTCTTTAAAAGATTCAATTACTTCTGAAGACAATAAAAAAATTGAAGAATGCATAAAAGAATTAGAAGAAGCTTTGAGACATGAAGATTATAAATTAATTAGAGAAAAACATGATTATTTAGAAAAAGAAGCACAACAAGTGGCTGTTAAAGCTTATCAAGCATCTCAGGAAAAACAAAAAGAAAATCAAGGACAAAATGATAATAAAAACAATAATAAAGAAAATGATAATGTTGTTGATGCAGATTTTGAAGAAAAAAAATAATATTTTAAAAATATAGATATTATTATAAACCAAGAAAAGAGGATTAGCTCTTTTTTTGGTTTCTTTATTAAAATTTTCAATTTTTAATAAAGAAAACATTTAGCAGGAGTTTATATTGTGAAAAAAACAAAAGATTATTATGAAATTTTAGGATTGACAAGAAATGCTACAGAAGAAGACATTAAAAAAGCTTATAAGAAACTTTCTAAAAAATATCATCCTGATGTTTCTAAGGATCCTAAATCAGAAGAAAAATTTAAGGAAGTTCAAGAAGCTTATCATGTTTTAAAAGATCCGAATAAAAGAAGTAGTTATGATCGTTTTGGGAATTCTAATGGAAATAATTTTCATCAAAGCGGATTTCAAGGTTTTGGTGGAGAAAATATGGAATTTGATTTTGGTGATATTTTTGAAAGTTTTTTCGGCAGTAGACAAAATAAAAGTAATAAAAATAATTCTAATCCTGCGCCTGAAGATAAACATATAGAATTATGTATCGATTTTATGGATTCAGTTTTGGGAGCAAAAAAAGAAATTAATTTTGTTGTTGAAGAAGATTGTCATAAATGTCATGGTACAGGAGCTCAAAGCCCAAAAGATATTGAATTATGTAGTTATTGCGATGGAACTGGATATATTACTGTTAATAAAAGAATTTTTTTAGGTAATATAACTACTCAACAAATTTGTCCTCAATGTAAAGGAAAAGGTCAAACCATTTTAAATAAATGTTATTTTTGTCAAGGAAAAAAAAGAGTTAAAAAAAACAAAAGAACTATTTTTAATATACCTGCAGGAGTGGAAAAAGGAATGACTTTTAAATTAGAGCAACAAGGGGACGGAGGTCATTTAAATTCTCCTAACGGTGATTTATATATAGAAATTTCAATTAAAGATCATGAAATTTTTAAAAGAGAAAAGCAAAATATCATTTCTACTGCTTATATAACTTTTTATGAAGCTGTTTTAGGAACTGTTATAAGCGTCCCTACTATTTATGGTGAAATTGATTTAAAAATTCCTGAAGGTACTCAATCTCACACTAGTTTTAGAATTAAAAATAAAGGTGTTCCTTATTTAAATTCTTCTTATAAAAAGGGAGATCATTATGTTATTATTAAAATAACTACACCTAAAAATTTAACTACTACGCAAAAAAATATTTTGAAACAATTTAAAGAATTAGAAAAATCAAATAATAATAAAAAAAGTAAATCCTGGTTTTTTAAATAAATTTTTTTTAAAAAAATATTCTTCTTATATATTGTATTATAAAAAAAAATTTTATAATTTTATTTGTGATATCATATATTTATGAAGAATATTTTTTTTAAAAAAAGATTCTTATATTCAAAACAATAAAATTATATAAGTAAGGAAATTCTTAAAAAAATTATGATTTTAGTAAGGGCGCGAAATGATGCCTAATTATTAGTGATTTCACGCATCACGGACATAATGATAATGTGTTCCTTCAGATTCTTGGCTTTTGAAACGAAAGAATCAAAAGTTACAGCAAAGAATAAAAGCGGGTTGAGGAGAAATTCATATCCAACAAGATCACGCCAGAAGAATGGCTAATATGGATAACCTTTATAAAAAAAAGGCTAAATGCAATAAACGGAGTAGTTATACTGCTGAACAGAAATGAATTGTAACTGTTTGTTAAAGTTATTTGAAAATTATATTATTGGATTTTCAAAATTATCAATTTTATTAAATAAAACAATAAAATATCATATGGTTATTATTAACCTAACTTTAAACCTACCTTTTTATATAAAATAACTTACTCTTTCATGTTATATAGATGGAAGAATAAATTATAAAAAAGGTCTGCATACCTAAAGGAGTCGCGTAGATAATTAGAGTAACTTCGATCTTCCTAAACTTCTCTTAGAGAAAAAAATTCTCTGAAAAAAAACACAGAATAGTCTGTGGAAGCAAGGAAAAAGCAGAATCATAGTAGTCGTGAGTAATACAAAGCTTCTTTTGGAAGAAAGAAGTGGACTGACTCACCAAGGCAAAGGGTAACAACCTTTACAAGGCGAAAGAGGAAAAAGAAGTTTTAACACAAAAACTTGTTTAACCGCCGAATGCTTGGAAACTTGCTTGTTCGGTGGTGTGAGGGGCTTAGATTAATATCTAGTAAATAGAAAA
>NZ_VBRA02000005.1 GCF_005774685.2 Texas Phoenix palm phytoplasma
AGTCGTAGGTTAATCAAATTTTCAATTGGAATATTGAAATGTAATGTGCTTACTAAAGAAAAAGTTAATAACTTTTACAAGGCGAAAGGGGAAACTCATTTTTTATGAGTAACCGCTACGTGCTTGGAAACTTGCTTGCGTGGTGGTGTGCGGGGCTTAGAAAAAATAAATATTAATAATTAATTTATTTTTTATTAAATTAAAACTTTCTAATTCTATCGCGATTATGGTTATATTTATTTTGAATATGTATTTTTAAAAAAATTGATTGATACAAGCGTTATGCAAAGGCTGAGAAGAATAAAACAATTAGGTTGTGTTAATATTGTTTTTCATGGAGCTGAGCATTCTCGTTTTACTCATAGTTTAGGAGTTTATGAATTAGCTAGAAGGTTTTTTGAAACTAATAATAAACTTTTAGAAAGAAAAAAAATATTTGATTTCAGAGAAAAATTACTTTTATTAACTACTGCTTTATTGCATGATATAGGACATGGTTCTTATTCTCATATTTTTGAAACTATATTTAATACTAATCATGAACAAAAAAGTGCTCAAATAATTATTAATCATCCTGAAATTGTTTCTATTTTAGATTCTATAGATGTAGAATTTAAATTTGATGTTGCTTCTATGGGCGAGAAAAGATGCTTAAAACATTAGTTATTTAACCAATTTCAACAGTTTTGATAATGCTGTACATCGTTTCTCTGGTTTTTAAAACGAAAGAATTAAAAATTAAAGCAAGAGAAAAAAGCGTATTGAGGTGGAACTATTAAACCAATATGATTTCGCAAGATGAATATATTTATGGAAAAGAGTTTTAAAACTCCTAAGAGAATAAAGATAAGAAAGGCAACTTCCTGTAAATAAAATATTTAAATTATTTTCAGTTCTGAAAATTTAATTAGAAAAATAGAAGCTAATTAAAATTATCATTCTCTTATGTTTAAATAAGAGATAAAAAATCAGAATTCACCTGATTATTTTTTAATTTTAATTAAAATAAAAAATGTTAGGTTATCTCTCCTAAAAGTATAAAGGTGGTGTTTTTAGTAACTTCTATCTCCCTAAACTTCTTACTTAAAAAAATAATTTTTTTATCATTATTTATTTAAAAGAGGCAAGGGAAAAGCAGAACCATAGTAGTCGTAGGTTAATCAAATTTTCAATTGGAATATTGAAATGTAATGTGCTTACTAAAGAAAAAGTTAATAACTTTTACAAGGCGAAAGGGGAAACTCATTTTTTATGAGTAACCGCTACGTGCTTGGAAACTTGCTTGCGTGGTGGTGTGCGGGGCTTAGAAAAAATAAATATTAATAATTAATTTATTTTTTATTAAATTAAAACTTTCTAATTCTATCGCGATTATAAATAAGGAACATAGATTTGTTTTATTAGAAAAACTTTTGTCTAGTCAATTAGATTTTGATAGATTAGATTATTTAAAAAGAGATTCTTTTTTTACTGGAGTTAATGATTCTATTGATTTAGATAGATTAATTAGAGGAATAGAAATATATAATAATAAAGTTGTTTTTAAAAAAAGTAGTATTAATTCAATAGAAAATTATATTGTTAATCGATATCATATGTATTGTCAGGTTTAGGGCGAGAAAGATGCATAAAATACTAGCAATTTAACCAATTGCAACAACTGTGATAATGTTGTACATCATATCTTTGTTTTATGGGATGAAAAGACTATAAAATACAGCAGAAGATAAAAGCGAATTGAGGTAAAATTATTTAACCAATATGATTTCGCAAGATGAAAGTACTCATGGATAAGATTTGAAATAATCCTAAGAGAAAAAAGAGAAGTTATGACATAACCTTGAAATATTAAAAATTTCTTAGTTTTTGTATTAATTTGTTTAAACTGACAAATTAAATTATCATCCTTTTTATAGGAAAATAGACAAAAATCCACCTATATATTTTTGGAATAGGTTATCTCTCCTAAAAGTACACGGTAGTTTTTTATAGTAACTTCTATCTCTCTAAATCCCTTATTTATTAATTTATTAATTAAATAAAACACCTAAGTTGGTGGGGACAAGGGAAAAGCAAAATCATAGTAGTCGTAGGAAACTTAAAGCTAAACTGGAATGTTTTAGTATAATGGCCTACCAAGGAGAAAGATAATAACTTTCACAAGGCGAAAGAGGAAACCATGTTTTTATATTATTTTTTAAAAAGATAAAGATTATTTTTTTAATATTTATTTATCAGAAATATAAAAAATATTTTTATCGATTTATAAAAAAATTATTAAAAAAAATTATATTTTTAATAAATACATATTTTATTTAGAAAAATTATCAATATATTATTGATAATAATATGAATAATAATTAATATTAAAAATGTTGTAATCGCTACGTGCTTGGAAACTTGCTTGCGTGGTGGTGTGCGGGGCTTAAGATAATAACTTTTAAAAAAATAGCTAAACGTCTTAATTCTATCGCGATTTATCATCCTAAAGTGATATCATATTCAATTATTTTAGAGAAAATTTTTCTCCGAATTAAAGATTTAATTGAAGAAGAATATAATTTTGAAGAGTTTGAAAATATTTTTTTAATTTTAAAAAAATTTTTAAAAAAACCCGATAATATATTTTTTTATTTAGAGTTAGATGATTTTTATATTAATAGTTTAATTGTTCATTTAAAAAATTTTAAAGATAAAACGTTATCTAATTTATGTAATGATTTTTTAAATCGTAATATTTGGAATTATCTTAAGAATAACATAATTCAGAAAAAAAATATTCATGATATTAAACAATATTATGGAAAAAAATCTAAATATTATACTTGTGAAAAAAGTATTTATACAAAAGCTTATTATGAAGATAAAGGAAATATAGGAGATCAAATTTTCTTATATAAAGATAATTTTTTTAAAATTAAAAGATTGAGTGAAGAATCTTTAATTATAAAAACTTTTATTACAAAAAAAAGAAAAAATTTGGAATATAAATTTTTTTATAGAAAATATTAAAATATTTATGAAAAAGATAATTAATAAAAAACATATATTTAAAAAACAATATGGTCAACATTTCTTAAAAGATATTAACTTATTAAGAACGATAGTTAATTCTTCTAATTTAGAAAATGAAAATGTTGTTGAAATTGGACCTGGAAAAGGAGCTTTAACGCAATTTATTGTGCCTAAAGCTAAACAATTTTTAGCTTATGAAATAGATTCTTCTTTGAAAGAATTTTTAAAATTTGATTTATATTCTAATTTTAATATTATTTATGATGATTTTTTAAATAGAGATTTGAAAAAAGATTTTTATAAATATTTTAAAAAGGAAAAAGTTATTTTAATTGGTAATTTGCCTTATTATATAGCTACTCCTTTATTATTTAAAGTTTTGTTTTTATCACAAGTAAAATCATTTACATTTATGTTGCAAAAAGAAATAGCATTGCGTATTTTGTCTAAAGAAAAATTAAAATCATTTAATTTTTTAAGTGTTATTTTTCAATCTTTTACTAAGATTCAGAAAATTAAATTTGTTAAAAGAACTATGTTTTTTCCTGTTCCTAAAGTTGATAGTATTGTTTTAAAATTTGAAAAAAAGACATTCGATAAACAAAGGCAATATTTTTTAGAAAATAAATTTTTAAAATTTGTCAAAGCTTCTTTTATTCAAAAAAGAAAAACTTTAATTAATAATTTAAATATTTATTTCAATATTTCTAAAATAGAACTTTTAAAATTTTTTGATAAATATCAAATATCTTCTAATATTAGAGCTGAAGAAATTGATGTTATAACTTTTCAATTTATATCTGAATCTTTTTTTCTTTTTTTTAATTTATAGAAAATTTAATTATTATATAAATAAAATATAAATAAATTTAATAATTTTTAAAAATTTATTTATAAAATGTTATTTTTAAATAATATGATAAAATATTTTGTAGATATCTATAATATTTTTATTTTTTTTTAATAAAAAAATATAAAAAATAAAAAAATAATATATAGGAGAAAGTTGTAAAAATGCAAGTTACATACGTTAGAATTAATTTACATGATACTAAAAGTAGATTAAAAGGAATTGCTTCTGTTACATTTGATAATTGTTTTGTAGTTCATAATATTAAAATAATTCAGGGAGAAAAAAATTTATTTATTGCTATGCCAAGCGTTAAAAACTCTAAAGGAGATTTTTTAGATATAGCTCATCCTATTAATGCAGAAACAAGAAAACAAATTGAAAAAGAAATTATAACTTCATTTAATAAGAAGTTGGAAATAAACAAACAAGAAGAAAAAGAAGTTAATGATAATAATAAAAATAATGTTAAAGAAAATGAAAATTATTTAAAAGAATAAAAATAAAATTTATAAATATTTTGTTTTTTATTTTTTTGTTTATTCTAATATATAAAAATTTTTTAATTCTTTTCTTAATTATTTTTATTATTTTTATTAAAAAAAATAATTATAAATATAATTTTTAAGTTTTATATATTACATTTTTAGAGGGAGGAAAATACATATTGGACATTCGTTGTTGTAAAGATTATCAAAGTGTTGATTTTAAAGCGGAGAAACAACAAAAAAGATATGTTTTTCTTTTAATTTTTGGAATTTTAATTTATTTTTTTATTTTTCTGCCTTTAGAATTTTTTTCTGATAAAAACGATTATTATTTTTTAAGATTATTTATAACTCTAATTATTTTATTGCTAACAGGTTATCACGTAATTTCTGAAGGTTTTATAGAGACTTTTAATAATACTAAAAAAAATAATAATTTTACTCCTAATATTCATGTACTAATGACTTTAGGCGCTTTAGGTTCTGTCTTTTTTTTACAAGAATTTAATGAAGCTATTTTACTTATTATTATTTTTTCTGGAGCTAATATTTTAGAAGAAAAAATAGAAAGAAAAAGTCAACAAGAAATAAAGAATCTTTTAAAAAAAGCTCCTACTGAAGCTAGATTATTAAATTCAAAAGAAAATAATTTTGAATTTGAAATTATAGAAGCTAAAAAACTTAAAATAGGTGATAAAGTTTTAGTTTTAAATGGTGATCAAATACCTTCCGATGGAATAGTTGTTTATGGTTTTTCTTCAGTTGATGAATCTAATATTACTGGAGAAAGTGTTCCTGTAGAAAAAAAAATCGGTGATAAGGTTTTTGGTAGTAATATTAATTTAGAAAATACTTTAGTAATTCAAATTACTGAAGTAATTGAAAAAAATGTTTATTCACAAATTATTAAATTAAGTCAAAATATTAAGAAAAAAATTTCAAAAAAAGCAATTTTAATTAAAACATTAGAGCCTTTTTATATTAAATTTATATTTTTTGTTACTTTTTTGCTTTTTTTTGTCAGTTTTATTAATTATTTTTTTCAATTAAATATTTCTTATTGGGAATTTAAAAATATTTTTTATAAAAGTGTTATTTTTATAACTGTTTCTTCTCCTTGTGCTTTGGCTGCAGCTGATATTCCCGCTACCTTATCTGCTATTTCTAATTTAGCTAAAAAAGGAATTTTATTAAAAAGCGGAAAAATATTAGATATTTTTTCTAATATTGATGTTATTGCTTTTGATAAAACAGGAACTTTAACAAAAGGAGAATTAGAAGTAAAAGAAATTGTTTTTAGTTCAGATTTAGATTCAAATCAGAAGATAAAATATTCAGAAATTTTATTAGGAATGGAACAAAAATCTAATCATCCTTTGGCTTTTGCTTTACAAAGATATTTTGATAAAAAAATGAAATTAAATTTTTTTTCTGATTTGGAAATAGTCCAATTATTAGGAGTTGGCGTTGAAGCTACTGATTCTAATGATAATAAATATAAAATAGCTAAATATCATGTTTTTAGACAATATCAATGCGATTTAAAAATTAAACAAAAAACAGATGAATTGTTAAAAAAAGGTTATACAGTGGTTTATTTTAGCCATAATGAAAAAGTTTTAATTTTAATTTCTTTTTTCGATTTTTTAAGACCAGAATCTAAAGATGTTATTAAATATTTTAATAAAAACAAAATTAAGACTATTATGCTGACAGGAGATAATGAAAAAGTTGCCCAAAATATTGCTAAAAATTTAAATTTGGATTTTTTTGTTTCTAATTGTTTGCCTGAAGATAAAGTTAAATGTATAAGAAATATAAATAAGAATGACAATAATATTGTTGCTATGGTTGGAGATGGTGTAAACGATGCTCCTGTTTTAGCTCATTCAGACGTAGCAATTGCATTAAAACAAGGTAGTGATGTTACTATAGATTTAGCAGATATTGTTTTGATGAAGAATGATTTAAGAAAAATTATTTATACTCATAAATTGTCATTAAAGTTAAATTATATAGTTTGGCAAAATATTGTATTTGCTATAATTGTAATATTTTTACTATCTATTATAAATTTCTTTTTTCCAATGAAATTGCCTTTTGTTGTTATTGCTCACGAAGCGAGCACTATTTTAGTTATTTTAAATTGTTTAAGACTTAAAAAAGATATTTATTAATAAAAAAAATCATATAATTATGATTTTTTTTTATTAATAAATTATTTTAAATTTTTTATTTTTTTTTTGTTTTCATTAAATTACGGTAATTTTCTAATAATTTTTTATAATTTCCGCATTGTAATATCATTTTTTGAATAAATTCTTCATCTAAAAAAACTTTTTTAATTACATAATCTTCGTCATTTGTATAAACTAAAAAATAAGCTTTTTCAGATTCAGAACAATAAAGTCCACATTGTATTTGTGCCCAATAGTATTTAGGTATTTCTCCTTTTGAAAAAAATTCTTTCCAACTAACACTTGCTTTATTAAGAGGACATTTAATTTCTAAAATAGTTTTTGTTTTTTCATCATAACCATCTAAAGAAGCAGAAAAAAAATTTCTTATAAAAACAGATGGTTCATAATTTGTTTTTTTTTTAATTGAAAAAAAAAGATTAGCTTTTGGTTCTGTTTTTTTTCCATGTTCCATAGCTTCATTTGTTACAAATTTGCTTCCAAAAATTTTTTTTTTAATTAAGTTTTCTTGAGTTTCATAAGGATTTAAACCCATAATTGTTCCTACTTCAGAAGCATTTACAAAATTTTTTCTATGTTCAAACCATTCATAACTATTTTGTTTTAAATTTATTTTTTTTCCTTGCATTTTTTAATTCTCTTTTATAATTTATATTTTAAATTTATATTTTATATATATGAATAATATCAAAATTTTTATTATAAATAAATAATAAATTAAAAATAAATTCAAATTAATTTATATTTTAATTTATTTTTAATGTAAAAAAACCATTACTATATTATATAATAATAATTGAATGGTTATATTTTTTACAAAAATATAATTATTTTAATTTAAAAATAATTATGTTAATTTTATTATAATTAAAATTTATTTTTATTATTTTATTTATTATTTAGAATTTCATAATAATTTTTTTAATTTTTTTGATGGATCTATATTAATAATTTGTGAATTTTTAATTTTATTAATTAATTTATTTATAAAATTAAATCAAAACAAACCACAAGAAAGATATTAATTAAACTAAAATTAAGGGCGCTAGTTCGAGCATAAATTAAAAAGGAACGAAGGTACCTTGATTCTCGTGAGGGCGCGAAAGAAGCCTAATTATCAGTGATTTAACGAGTCACAAACACAATGATAATGTGTTAATTTATATTCTTGGCTTTTGAAACGAAAGAATTAAAAGTTACAGCAAAGAATAAAAGCATATTGAGGAGAAATTCATATCCAAAATATTATGCGAAAATAAAGATTCACATGGAAAACCTTAAAAAGGCTAAATGCAATAAATGGTGCAATTATATAGCTTAACAGAAATGAATTGAAACTGTTAGTCAAATTTATATTTGAAAATTATATCATGAGATTTTCAAAATTATCATTGTTCTTTAATAGAACAAACGGGCAACAGGTCCAGTAATTTGAACCTACATAGCTTTTCTTATCTATATTAAATTTAATAAATTTAAAATAGATAAGAAAAGTTAAAGCATGCATACCTAAATGAGTCATACGGAGATAATTGGAGTAACTTCGATCTTCCTACATCTATTTTTTAAATTATATTAAATGAAAAAATAATTAATAATTTTAATATTATTAAAAATTTATTGAAATATTTCAAATTAAAAAATGCAAAGGTAATTTGCATATTTAAAATAATAGTTAAGGAAAAAGCAGAATCATAGTAGTCGTGAGAAATTAAAAGCTTCTTTTGAAATAAATAAGTGAACTGACTCACCAAGGCAAAGGGTAACAACCTTTACAAGGCGAAAGATGAAAAATAAGTTTTTTTTAAAAAAACTTATTTAACCGCCGAATGCTTGGAAACTTGCTTGTTCGGTGGTGTGGGGGGCTTAGTATAATAAATTTATATTATATATAGTAATATAGTAAGCAAATATATTATTTATAATTATTATATATAATCTAAAAAAGTTCTAATTCTATCCCGAATTAATAGAATCGCTCAACAGATTAACCTGAGTTCGAAAGAACAATAAAGGGACAATAGCATATCTGTAAAGCAACTCAAAGGTTTCAATCGTTAAATTATTTTATTAGTATAAAATGTTATCCTTTTAATAAAGTTGTGAGAGTAAGATAAAATAAGGTTGAATGATTTTTTAATCGTGAAGAGCTGAGTATGGTTTTAATTTTGGCTTCTAATAAAATAGAATATAATTTTTAACGATAAAAACCAAAATTTTTCAAATAGAATGCGCATAAATATTTTATTAATTGATATTTATAATTATTATCAAAAAAAAATTTTTTGACATCGTTTCTAATCCAAGAGAAATATAAAATTTTAAAAATTATATAACTCTATCGTAAGACTCCAACCGCTATTTATCAATAACCTATAATTTATAGCTACCTAGGAAAACCTAAAACCCATGATAAAAATTAATAAAAGAAATTAATTTAATCTATATTTTATTTATGAAGAAATTGAATAGGGTCATGGTTGCAGAGCTAACATAGTAGTCGTAGGAGTAATGTTCTATCAGGGAAAATGGGAAAGCCATTTACAAGGCGAAGGAAGGCAGAGAGATTAAAATATATTAATACAAAAAAAAATTCAAACTTTATCAAAATATTTATTTAATTTAGTTTTAAATCTTATAAAGAAAGAAATGTTAAGTAAAAAATTTAATTTTGTTAAAATAAATTTTTAAAAAAAATTAAATATTTATAATTTAATTTTAAAAAAAAATTATACAAATTTAATTTAAACTTTTTAATTATTTAATCAAATATTGAAAAAAGGTTAATTTTTAATCTAAACATTCTTTGATAATTTATATCTTTGAAGGTTGAACTTGGAAAGCCGTATGCGTGGAGACATGCCTGTACGGTTTGGGTGGGGGCTTAACAAAATTTAATGATTTATTAAATTAATGTTTTTTCTATCCACATTCATTATCAGTTTAATTATAGAGTGAAAAAAACATTTTGACGAGAAATTTACCTTTTAAAAATATTATTATTTTTTCTATTTTTATTTTTATTATTTTTATATCTGTTTTTGTTATGGTTTTTTTAAATAATTATCAATCAGAATCAGTTTGTGCGCGAAAAGATATTTAATTATTAGTATTTTAACGCAATACTATCATATATTTTAATAAAATAACATATGATAATTCATATTCTTGGCTTTTTAAACGAAAGAATAAAAAGTTACAGCAAAGAATAAAAGCGGATTGAGGAGAAATTCATATCCAACAAGATTACGCAAGAATAATGTCTCTCACACGGATAACCTTTATTAAAAAAGGCTAAATGCTTAAAATGGTGTTTTAAATTCTGAACTTAACAGAAATGAATTGAAACTGTTAATCTTATATATTTGTAATTTGTAAAACTGAAATTTCAAATATTATTTATTTTTTAAAAAAAAATAATAATATTAATAATTTTTTATTTATTATTAATTTAGAACCTACTTTATATTATAAAAAATTTAAAATATAATAGTCTGCATGCCTAAATGAGTTGCGTAAATAATTAGAGTAACTTCGATCTTCCTAAACTTCTCTTAGAGAAAAATATTTTCTAAAAAAAACATAGAATGGTCTATGGAAGCAAGGAAAAAGCAGAATCATAGTAGTCGTGAGTAATTCAAAGTTTCTTTTGGAAGAAAGAAGTGCACTGACTCACCAAGGCAAAGGGTAACAACCTTTACAAGGCGAAAGATGAAAAATAAGTTTTTTTAAAAAAACTTATTTAACCGCCGAATGCTTGGAAACTTGCTTGTTCGGTGGTGTGAGGGGTTTAGATTAATATCTATTAAGTAGAAAAACGGTCTAATTCTATCTCGATTATCAGAAGAATCAGAAAATATTTTATCTGATGAATTATTAGAAAATATTTCATTTTTATCTCAAGAAAATCAAGAAAAAGAAAACGAAATTGATTCATTTAACGAATTATTGAAACAAGAAGATGATAATAATTCTTTAAAAGATATTGTTTTTGATTTATCAAGTAATATTGAAGATTCAGAATTGTTTAAATCTTTAAAAGATAAAGTTAAAGAAAAAGTTAAAGATACTATTAAAGAAACTGGAAAAAAAGTGACAGATAAAGTTATTAGTCAAATTGATAAAAAGTTTAATAATAATAATACAAAAGACGTTTTATCTTCTAACGATAATATTTCTAATGATAATAATTCTAAATCTAATAATCCAAAAACAAAAACAAATAAAAATTCTAATACTTCAAAAACAAAACAAAATAAAAATTCTAATAATTTAAAAACAAAACAAGATAAAAATGTGAATAATTCAGATATTTTAAATAAAAAAATTCCTTTGAGTAAAGATTTAGTTATTGATAATAAAAAAACAGTTATTGATTCTAAAAATCTTAAATTACCTGTTAAGGAATCAGATATTTTAAATAAAAAAATTCCTTTGAGTAAAGATTTAGTTATTGATAATAAAAAAACAGTTATTGATTCTAAAAATCTTAAATTACCTGTTGTTGTGAATTCTAAAACTCCTAATTTTGTTCCTAAAAATAATATTCGTTTTTCCAAACCTTTTTATGGTAACAGAATTTTAGGTTCACGTTTTATAAGAATGTAATTATATAGTATTTTATTTTTTTACATTAAATTTTTTTATTTTTAATTTTAAATACATGATATTAATTATCTTTGTATAAAAATGATGTTTTTAATAATAATTTTTAACAATTTATTAATTTAAGAAAATTACTTTTTCTAAAAAAGATTCATCATCAAATTTATTTTTTATTTAAATAATTAAAAAATCATTTTTTTCAATATTTTAATATCATGTTTTTTTTATATGTATAAAATATAATTATAATATAAAAAAATTAATAAGAAATTTAATTTTTTTGTTTTTGAAATTAATTAAGTGAATATAAATAAAACTAAAAAAATATTTATTAAATTTTTAGTTTTTTATAAAATAATTTATTTTTTGGCATTAATCTTTTGATTATTGTCACAAATTATACTATACTTTATAATAAATGTAATGTTTTTATAAACATTATTTTTTATATAGGTTTGTTCTTTTTTAAAGAAATAAAAAATAATTATTTTATATCAGAAATAAATTTAAATTTAGAATTTATAAATTGAATGATTAAATAATTTTCAAAAGAGCACATTTATTTAAGGAAAAAAATGATGAATAGTTTCGTTTTGTTTTGTTTTTTTATTGTTGTTTTAGTTGTTATAAATGTTTTTTTTTATTTTATTTTGAAAAGAATAAAAATGAAAAAATTAATTGGACAAAATAATAAAAACATTGCGGAAGAAATATTAAAATCTCGGTTGGTTTCAGAAAAAATAATTTCAGATACTGAAAAAAAAATTTCTTTATTAAAAAAAGAAGCAGATAATGATTTGAATCAAAGAAGAAAAATTATTATTAATTTAGAAGAAAAAATAATTCATAAAGAAGAATTATTGGCCAATAGAATGAAATATCTAAACGATAAAGAGGAATTATTGTATGCTAAAGAACAGAAAATAAATAATAACCAAAGACATATTGAAAAACTTCATAATAAGGCGCAAGATATTATAAATAAACAATTGATTAAATTAGAAGAAATATCTTTTTTAACTTTAAAACAAGCTCAAGAAATTATTATGAAAAAAGCAAAAGAAAATATTTTTCACGAAATGAATAATTATATGAAACAAAAAGAAGAAGAATTTAAATTTCAACTTAAGAAAAAAGCTAAAAATTTGTTAGTTTCTTCAATGCAACAAATTTCTAGAAGTGAAAATATTTTTAGTCATAACATTAGTATGGTTTTTTTAGAAAAAGATGATTTAAAAGGTCGTATTATAGGAAAAGAAGGAAGAAATATTAAAACTTTTGAAATTATAACAGGAGTGGATTTAATAATTGATGACGTTCCTAACACAGTTCTTTTAAGTTCTTTTGACTCTGTTAGAAGAGAAATTGCTAAGAGAACTTTAGAGGAATTGATATTAGATGGCAGAATAACTCCGGCTAGTATTGAAAAAACATTTCAAAAAATGTCTATTGAAGTTGATAATTTTATACAAGAAATAGGAGAGGAAGCTGTTTTTGATACTAAAGTAGGTTTCATGGATGAAGAATTAATTAAATTATTAGGTAATCTTCATTTTAGAACTAGTTATAGTCAAAATATTTTGAATCATTCTTTGGAAGTATCTTATTTAGCTGGAAAACTAGCTGCTGAAATAGGAGAAAATGAAATTATAGCTAGAAGAGCTGGTCTTTTGCATGATATTGGTAAATCTTTAGATTATCATACCGAAGGTAGTCATGTTAAGATTGGTATTGAATTAGCTATTAAATATAAAGAACCTGAAGAGGTTATTGATTCTATTGCTTCTCATCATGAAGACAAAGAGCCTAGCACTATAATAGCTATTTTAGTTTCTATTGCGGATACTATAAGTTCTTCTAGGCCCGGCGCTCGTAAAGAGAATATTGAAAGTTATTTTCAACGAATAACACATTTAGAAAAAATAGCAGATGAAATGGAAGGAGTTTCCAAATCTTATGCTATTAGATCAGGAAGAGAATTAAGAGTAATTGTGAAGTCAGAATATGTAGATGATTTATCTATTTTTTCTATGGCTAAAAACATTAAAGAAAAAATTAAAAAAACTATTAAATATAATGGCATTATTAAAATTACTGTTATTAGAGAAGTGAGAGCAGTTGAAATGGCTGAAATAAATAATTAATTTTTTAAATTTTGCTTTATTTTTATATAAAAAATCAAAATTATAAAGGAGAAAATTAATGAATATTCTTTTTATTGGAGACATTTGTGGAAAGCCAGGCGTGGATTATTTAATAGAAAAAATTAATTTTTTAAAAAAAAAATATAAAATTGATCTTGTTATTGCTAATGCTGAGAATGTTGATAATGGAAAAGGATTAGATTATCGTAATTATCGAACTTTAGTTTTGTCAGGAGTTGATGTCATGACTATGGGAAATCATACTTGGAATAATAATGAATTAAAAAGTTTTATTGATAAAACATATATTATCCGACCTTTAAATTTGAAAAGTCCTGCTGGAAGTGGTTATAAAATAATTAAACATAAAACTAATAAAATACTTATTATGAATGTTTTAGGTAGAGTTTTTATGAATAATAATAATGATTTATCTTGTCCTTTTAGGCATGTTGAAAAAATTTTAAATTTATGTCATCGTAAATATAAATATTCTTTTTTAGATTTTCATGCTCAAGCTACTAGCGAAAAGATAGCCTTAGCATATTATTTTGATGGAAAAATAGATGCTATTGTAGGAACTCATACTCATATTCAAACTAATGATGAAAGAATTTTACCTAAAAAAACTCTTTTTATTTCTGATGTAGGTATGACAGGTTCTTTAGATGGAGTTATTGGACAAGATAAAAATATTGTTATTAATAATTTTTTAAATAATAAACAAAAAAGAAAACAAAAAATTGCCCAAGGAAAAAGGCAATTAAATGCAGTGTTTATAAGTTTAGGTAAAGAAAAAAAGATTTTTAAAATAAAATTGAATGAATAAAATTTAAAATTATTATAAATAATTTTATATCAAATTCAAGAGAAAAGGTAATTATTATGAAAAAGGTTATAGTTATATCAGGACCTACTGCTTCAGGAAAAACTGATTTGTCAGTTAAATTAGCTAATTTATTTAAAGGAGAAATTATTAATTCTGATTCTGTACAAATTTATAAAAAATTTGACATTGGTTCTTCTAAAATTAAAGAAAAAGAAAAAAAAAATATTAAACATCATTTATTAAGTTTTATTCATCCTGAGAAAAAATACAGTATTTATGATTTTGGGCGCTAGTTCGAGCATAAATTATAGAGGAAATTAAGGTATCCTCATTCCTTATGATAATAGGAAAACTCAACGAATTAACTAGAGTTCGAAAGAATAAATAGGAAAATAGCATATTCGTAAAGCGATGATAAAGATTAAAATCATTAACAATTTAATTAATTGTTGTCTTTGGTTTTCGCAAGAGTAAGATAAAATAAGGTTGAACATTAGTGAAGAGCTGAGAATGGAAAAGTAGTTTTAGGAAATTTTAAATGATTATTAAAAAAAATTTTTACCTAATTAATAGAAGTTAAATAAATATTTTGGAAATTGATATTTATTATTATCATAAAAATCTTAGAAGAAAATTAATTTTTTTAAAGATTTACTTCTAACCCAAGATAAATTCAAAAAAATTAATTATTTTTTATAAATAAAATAATTCAAAATAATTATCTATCATAAGACTCCAACCGCTATTTATCATTAACCTACCATTTATAGCTACCTAGGAAGACCTAAAACCCATGATTAAACAATAAGACATCAGTTTAATCTATATTTATTAAGAAATTGAATAGGGTCATGGTTGCAGAGCCAACATAGTAGTCGTAGGAGTAATGACCTATCAGGGAAAATGGGAAAGCCATTTACAAGGCGAAGGAAGGCAGAGAGACGAAACAAAATAATATAAATTATGTTGTTTTGAGTATTTAATCTATTTTACAAACTAATATTATTTGTCCAGTAGATTATGTTATATCTAAATAATTAAAGAGTGATGAACTTTAAGAGTTGAACTTGGAAAGCCGTATGCATGGAGACATGCCTGTACGGTTTGGGTGGGGGCTTATTGAAACCTAGTAAGTAATTATTAAGGCGCAATATTTCTATCCACAT
>NZ_VBRA02000006.1 GCF_005774685.2 Texas Phoenix palm phytoplasma
AGACCATCAAAGGTGTATTTGGCTTTAATCATTGTGCATTTTTTATTATCGTCATACCATTCATCAATTTTTTCAAATTTAGTTTCTTTTAAAATAGGGATTTCCTCTTTTAGTAATTTAATGATTTTCATTGCCGTTAAAACGAAAAATATAATCAATAAAAAAACTAATAATCCTAAAATAATAAAAAACCGTTTAATTATTTTTTTAATTTTGATCATGGTTATTAATTCCTTTATTAATTCCTTTGGAAAAATTTTTAATGATACAAACATTTTAACATATCTAATTTTTTAATTAAAATTAAAACCATCCATTTATGGTTCAAACTTATTAAAGATTTATTTTATCATCTATGTCATTACTTATTTTTATTGATGAATGGTTGGCAAGATCATTTCCAGGTTGTTTGGTTTTCTATGATTTCTTTAATTTAATTTGTCGGTATTCTGTTTTTTTGGGTGTTAATTTATTATTATGTGTTTTCCAACGTTTTTTTAGAAAAATTGATTTGATTTCCTTTCGTTTTAAAATAAAAAAAAGACCCTTGTAGAGAGTCTAATTTATGAATATATTTAATTTTATTTTATCTTCTTGGGTGTTGTTTTTTCTATTTAGGGGGTTATTTGGATGATTAGGGTTTATTTATAATTGTTTTTCTTTTGGAATAGTGTTGAAATCTAAATCTTCTAAATCTATTTTTTTTCGATTTTTGATACTTTTTTTAATGTATTCAGATTCTCGTTTAATACTTAATGAAATATGTTCTTCTATTTCTTCGACAGAAGCTTTGTGTAAAAAAGGATTGTTTTCTCTTATTTGTTGAATATTTTTTTTTGCTTTTTGTAATAATTGAAAAAATTCATCAACTTCTTTAGTAATAGGTACATTATTGGCAATTTGTTTCCCTTTATTTTTTCTTATTTTTATTTCAGAGTTATTTTTATTCATTGCCATAACTTTATTATTATTAATTATAAATAATAATCCTATAAAACTTATTAAACAAATATAAATTATGCTACTAAATTGCTTTTTTACTTTAAACATTAATAAATTCTCCTTTAATTTTTTTTATCTACCAATCATTAGATTGGCGTTTTTTATTTTCGGCTTCTTGGATTTTGTCATAGTTATGTTTATCCTTGAAGATGGATAAAGTTTTATGCACAGGGTTAAAGTGGAGATGGAAGATGTTTAGTTTTTGTTGTTGATAATAACCAACCCTGTTAAGATCATCAAAGGTGTATTTGGCTTTAATCATTGTGCATTTTTTATTATCGTCATACCATTCATCAATTTTTTCAAATTTAGTTTCTTTTAAAATAGGGATTTCCTCTTTTAGTAATTTAATGATTTTCATTGCCGTTAAAACGAAAAATCTAATCAATAAAAAAACTAATAATCCTAAAATAATAAAAAACTGTTTAATTATTTTTTTAATTTTGATCATGGTTATTAATTCCTTTGGAAAAATTTTTAATGATACAAACATTTTAACATATCTAATTTTTTAATTAAAATTAAAACCATCCATTTATGGTTCCAACTTATTAAAGATTTATTTTATCATCTATGTCATTATTTATTTTATTGATGAATGGTTGGCAAGAGCATTTCCAGGTTGTTTGGTTTTCTATGATTTCTTTAATTTAATTTGTCGGTATTCTGTTTTTTTGGGTATTAATTCATTATTACGCGTTTCCAACGTGTTTTTAGAAAATATTGATTTGATTTCCTTTCGTTTTAAAATAAAAAAAAGACCCTTGTAGAGAGTCTAATTTATGTGTATATTTAATTTTATTTTAGTTTCTTAGGTGTTTTTTTCTATTTAGGGGGTTATTTGGATGATTAGGGTTTATTTATAATTAGTTTTCTTTTGGAATATCGTTTAAATCTAAATTTAATTTTTTTGGTTTTTTGTCACTGTTTTTAATATCTAATAAAATATGTGCTGCTTCTATATCTTCGGCAGAAGCTTCTTCAAAAAGAGAATTTTTTTCTTTTATTTTATTAAATTTTTTTTTTGTTTTTTTTAATAATTGATTTAATAATTTAAATAAATGAAAAAAATCATTAACTTCTGCATCACTATCATCACTAGATTCATTATTGGAAATTTGTTTCCCTTTATCGTTTATTCTTTCATAGTTATTTTTATTCATTGCCATAACTTTATCATTATTAATTATAAATAATAATACTATAAAACTTATTAAACAAATATAAATTATGCTACTAAATTGCTTTTTTACTTTAAACATTAATAAATTCTCCTTTAATTTTTTTTATCTACCAATCATTAGATTGGCGTTTTTTATTTTCGGCTTCTTGGATTTTACCATAGTTATGTTTATCTTTGAAGATGGATAAAGTTTTATGGACAGGGTTAAAGTGGAGATGGAAGATGTTTAGTTTTTGTTGTTGATAATAACCAACCCCGTTAAGACCATCAAAGGTGTATTTGGCTTTAATCATTGTGCATTTTTTATTATCGTCATACCATTCATCAATTTTTTCAAATTTAGTTTCTTTTAAAATAGGGATTTCCTCTTTTAGTAATTTAATGATTTTCATTGCCGTTAAAACGAAAAATATAATCAATAAAAAAACTAATAATCCTAAAATAATAAAAAACCGTTTAATTATTTTTTTAATTTTGATCATGGTTATTAATTCCTTTATTAATTCCTTTGAATTCCTTTGGAAAAATTTTTAATGATACAAAAATTCTAACATATCTAACTTTTTAATCAAACTTAAAACCATCCATTTACGTTTCTAACTTATTACAGATTTAACTTTATCATCTATGTCATTACTTATTTTATTGATGAATGGTTGGCAAGAGCATTTCCAGGTTTTTTGGTTTTCTATGATTTCTTTAATTTAATTTGTCGGTATTCTGTTTTTTTGGGTGTTAATTCATTATTACGCGTTTCCAACTTTTTTTTAGTTTTATCGTGATCTTCTCGGTTCTTAGTTTTTCTCTGATAATTTCTATTTCATGACGGATTTCGTTGTTTTCTTCAATTTATCTTCTAGAAGCATTTTCTAAAGCTTTGATTGTTCATTCGAGAACTTTAATATTCAGAACTTATTGAACCTATTTATCAATTTGTTGTTCTAATTCCTCACTTAAGTGATTAATTTCTTCAGTTTGTTGGTTAATGATTTGGTTTAGCTAAGTTATTTCTTTATCTTTTTTGAGAGATAATGGTTTGATATTCCTTTTCTTATTGTTGGAATAATTTTTTTAATTGAGTGATTTTGTCTTTAAGGGTTTGTTTTTTTGTTGTGTGGATATATTTTTTGATTGGTTTATAAGTTAACTCAGGTATCTCTTCTGATAATTCACTAATATCAGCAATATCAATAGCTCCTCCTCGTAAATTCATTTCAATTAAATCTATAAAAGTTCGAGCTTTAGTTTCTTCGTCTTCATCCGTAGAAAAAGCCGATTCATAAATATCTTTAAGAGTTATCTTTTCAACCCTATTATTTTCTGTTTCTGGTTTGACTTCAGTTACTGGTTGAGTAACTGAAGAATAAACCTCTTTGACAGAAGATGTATGAGGTGATATTTTCAAAAAACAATAGGATAAAAAGAAAAATAAAATAAACAGAATAAACATTAAAAACAGAATAAAAAAAATACGAAAATATTTTTTGTTTTTCATATAAATTTCTCCTTAATATTTTCTATTTCTTTTATTCCAAAAATACCAACGCCAAAAAGATTGATATTTTCTATTTGAATCTGAGTAATTTTTTTAATAATTTATTATAAGAATTTGGCTTAAAAAATTTATTTCTATAATTATTTTTCTTATAATATGATTGAGAGTAATTATAATTATATTTTCTATAATTATTTCTGTAATAATTTGTTCTTTTTTTCTTAATAATTGTGCTAAACAATTAAAAGGAAAAGAAATTATTTTAAAGATGTTTTATACAAAAAACAAAAAATATAGATGAAACGAAAAACAAAACTTAATATATCTTTTACAAAGAAAAACACATTCAGTATAATTAAAAGGTCATAGACATTTATCTTGAAGTGGGTGTCTATGACTTTTTTATTTGGTTTTTTTATAACCACTAAGTTATAGGTATTACACTGATGTTTGTCTGTGACTTTTATCTTTTGTTTATAAAAAAAATATGAAATAAATAAAAAAATCTATATAAACTTTTAGCCTAAGTTATATAGAAAATATCGATAAAGGATGTATAAAAAATGATTTTAATTGAATTATTTAATACTATTTTTTCTTTTGTGAAAGACCAATATAAAAATCTTTTACAATTAAAAAACGTAGATTTTTCAATTCTCAAAAAAATGCTTACCAGCTTAGGAAGCTTATGTATTGTTCTCTTTGGATTTACGGAAATGATTTTTTCAAGTGTTGTGTTATATTTTAAAAAACTTTTTTAATTTTCGTGGAATAACTTTTTTAATTCACTACTTATTCCACTTTTGGTGAGTCGTGAAAACAATTTTTGGCCGCCGCCTATTTTCTTAATTTGAAAAGCTTCATAATGACTTAAATGAAGTGAGTTCATAGAAATCCCTAACTTAAGTTTTTTACTATGTGAGAAGACTTGATTTGCTTTATCTGCAAAGGAATTTTTTCTTCAACATTTTCTTTTTTCGTTTTTCAAAAAAATAAAAAATTTTTTTTTATTCTTTATTATTGTTATTGGTTATATAGTTATATTGTTATTATCAATTTTTTCAATAATAATTAATGAATATTTTTATGTATTAAAATTATTAATAAAATAATATTTTTTTGCTTTATAATTATATTAATTTGTATTAATTATTTATTTTTTTCTCTTTTATTTAAAAAAATTAAATATTAAATTAAAAAAATATTAAACAAAATATTTTTTTAATGTTTAATTTTAATGAAAGAAATTTTTTTAAATAAAAAAGAGGAAAATATGGAAAATATCAGAAATAATCATTATGAAATATATCAATTAATTAAATTGGAAAAAGAGAGACAAAAAAAATATTTAAATCTAATTGCTTCTGAAAATTTTGTTTCACCTTCTATTTTAGAAGCTCAAGGTAGTGAATTAACTAATAAGTATGCCGAAGGATATCCCCAAAATAGATATTACCAAGGATGTGAATATATAGATAAAATAGAAAAAATAGCTATTGAAAAAGCTAAAATTTTATTTAATGTTAAATATGTTAATGTTCAACCTCATTCAGGTTCGCAAGCTAATATGGCTGTTTTTCAGGCATTATTGAAACCGAATGATATTATTTTAGGAATGTCTTTAAAATCTGGTGGTCATTTAACTCATGGAACTAAAATTAGTTTTTCAGGTATTTTTTTCGAATCTTATAGTTATAATGTTGATCCTAAAACAGAAGTTATTGATTATGAAGAAGTAAGAAAGAAAGCTAAAGAATTAAAACCTAAATTAATTATCGCTGGAGCTTCTTCTTACTCTCGTATTATTGATTTTAGTATTTTTAGAGAGATAGCTGATGAAGTTGGTGCTTATTTTATGGTAGATATGGCTCATATTTCTGGATTAGTTGCTTGTGGTTTACATCCTTCTCCTTTTTTAGCTAAAGCTGATGTTGTTACTTCTACTACGCATAAAACTCTTAGAGGTCCTAGGGGAGGAATTATTTTAAGTAATAATGAAGAAATTATGAATAAAATAAATAAAAGTGTTTTTCCAGGAATTCAAGGCGGTCCCCTAATGCATGTTATAGCTGCTAAAGCTATTGCTTTTGAAGAAGCTTTAAATCCAAAATTTAAAATTTATCAAGAAAATGTAATTAAAAACTCTAAAATTTTATCTTATACTCTTAATAAATTAGGACATCGTATAATTAGTGGTATTAGCGAAAATCATTTAATAATGATAGATATTAAACATAAATTCCCTTCTCTTAATGGTAAAAAAGCTGCTGAAATTTTGTATAAGGTTAATATTACTGTTAATATGAATGCCATTCCTTTTGATAAAGAAAAAATGTTTTTAACTAGTGGAATTAGAATAGGAACTCCTGCAATGACACAAAGAGGTTTTAAAGAAAAAGAGTTTATTCAAGTTGCTCATTTTATAGATGATGCTTTAAATAATTATAAAAATGATAAAATTTTAGCAAATATTGCTAAAAAAGTAATTTTGTTAACTAAAAAGTTTTCTTAAGTTTGAAAAAATTTATAATTTTTTAATTTTCATTTTTTATTTTCAAATTTAAATGATAAAATTATTTTAGTGTAAAAATAAAAAATAAATAAAAAGGAATTATTTTATGAAAAAAAATAAAAAACAACCAGATTTTTTTGATATAGAAGTTACTTGTGTTACTTGCAATAAAAAATATCAAATCGGTACTACTGTTAAAAAAATAAAAATAGAAACTTGTTCTAATTGTCATTCTTTTTATACAGGATCTCAAGATTTTGTAACTGTAGCTGGTCAAATAGATAAGTTTTATAAACGTTATAATTCTGGTGAAAAATCTGTTGAAAAATCTGTTGAAAAATCTGTTGAAAAAAATAAAGAAAAAAAATAAAAAATATTAATAATATAATTTAAATTAGGAAGGTTTTTGTTTAATAAAAAAAATGTTTTCATCGGTAAAAAAAGGTTTTGTTGAAGTAATATGTGGACCTATGTTTGCAGGAAAAACAACAGAATTAATTAAAAGAATTGAATTTTTAAAATTATCTGGTTTTAGTTTTTTGGTTTTTAAACCTCAAATAGATAATCGTTATTCTGTTGAAAATGAATTAATAACTCATAATTTTAAAACTTTTCCTTCTCTAATTATTAAAGAAAGCTTAGAAATTTTAAATTTTGTTAATAAAAAAACAGAATATTTGGTTTTAGATGAGGCTCAGTTTTTTGATAATAAAATTGAAAAAATTTTGAATGATTTGTCTTATCAAGGAATTAATATTATTATTGGTGGTTTGGATTTGGATTTTTGTGGAAGACCTTTTGGTTCTATGCAATATTTATTATCTATATCTGATAAAGTTACTAAATTAAAGTCTTGTTGTGCTGTTTGCGGTGAAGAAGCTTCTAGAACTCAGAGAATTGTTGATGGTAAAATTCCTAAAAATAATGAAACTATTATTTTAATTGGTGGTAATAATTTTCACGAACCTCGTTGCAAAAAGTGTCATAAATTTTTTAAATTTTAAAAAAATATTTTTTTAAAGTTTAAAAAATTAATTTTTAAATATTAAAATAATATATAATGTATAGTATGAATAAAAAGCATTTTTTTTTTATGGAAGAAGCAATTAAAGAAGCTAAAAAAGCTTTTTTCAAAGGAGAAGTTCCTGTTGGTGCTATCGCTGTTTTGAATGATAATATAATCGCTAGAGCTCATAATAATACAAAAAAAAGTAAATTATTTTTTGCTCATGCTGAATTTTTAGTTTTACAAAAAATAAATCAAAAAAAAAAAAATTATAGTTTTGAAAATATTATAATTTATACTACTTTAGAACCATGTGTTATGTGTTTAGGAGCTTTAATACAAACTCGTATTAGAAAATTATATTTCGGAACATCTAATTTTAAATTAGGTTTTTTATCTAATGTTTATTTTTCTTTTTCAAATATTCCTTATTTAAGAAATATATCTGTAAAATCAGGTTTGTTATCGGATGAAAGTGAATTAATTTTAAAAAAATTTTTCTCTTTTGTTAGGGAAAAGAAAAAAAAATAATTTTTGAATATTTTTTTAAACATAATATATAATATTTTAAAACCTTTTTTCAACCATTATTCAATAAAAAAAATGAATCTGGTCAGAACTTTATTGGAGCAGCCATAAGTTTCTCTTTTATGTGAATAATGGTTGAAAAAAGGTTTTAAAAAAATATATATTTTATAAAATAAAAAAAGTAAAGTTGTAAAAATTATGAATTTTTTGTTAAAATTTTTTAAAAAAAAAAAAATAAAATTGAACTTTTTCCTTTTATTTTTGATTCTGTCGAGGAGAAACCTTTTCGTGAAGAAACTTATCTTATAAAAGATAGAGAAAAAAAAATTGAATTTTTTTATTTAGATAAAAGTAAATATTATTCTCATTTTATTGGCATGAAACAATACATTGTTTGGAGTATTAAAGATAATATATATAGAGTTTTTGTGGAAAAAAATTATTATTATGAATTTATAAAATTATATTGTAAAGAAATTAATATTTTATATATGAAATTTTTATATAAAATATTTAAAAAACGTTTTGAAATTATATTAAAAAATTTTGTTTTTATTTTTTTATTTTTTTTATTGTTTTTTGTTTTTTTAATTTTGAATTATATTTTCATTGATGATAAATATAATTATTTAATATTTTCTATTTTGTTATTTTTATTTTTGGTTTTTGGTTTTTTTTACATTATAATTAGGGGAAATAAAAAATTTCTAAATTATAAAAAAAAATTATGGGATGAATTAATTTTTAAAGTTAAAAACATTTTAGGGCAAAATGTTTTTGATGATATTGTTAAAAGACAAAACGAATTTGAACCTTTAACAAAGATTAAAGAAAAAAATAAGTAAGAAATTAATAAGCAATTAAATAAAATTTATTTTCTATTTTTTTATTTTATTTATTAATTAAAAATATAAATATAAGGATTATAAGAGGAAATAAAAAATGTTTTTTGAAAGTATTGTTATTGGTGGCGGTCATGCAGGAGTTGAAGCTGCTTGGACTTTATCTAAAAAACACAAAACTTTATTAATCACGGGTAAATTAAATAAAATTGCTTTTATGCCTTGTAATCCTTCTATTGGAGGCCCTGCTAAAGGAGTTGTCGTTAGAGAAATAGATGCTTTAGGTGGATTAATGGGTAAAGCTGCAGATTTTTCTCAAATTCAAATGAAAATGTTGAATACTTCCAAAGGTCCAGCTGTTAGAAGTTTAAGAGCTCAGATAGATAAGATTAAATATCCAAAAGTTGTTTTAAAAATGTTAAAAAAAGCTTCAAATTTAACTTTATTAGAAGGATTAGTTTACAATTTTATTATAGAAGATAATAAAGTTAAAGGAGTTAGATTAGAAAATGGAAAAATTATTTATAGTAAAACTGTTATTTTAACTACTGGAACTTATTTATCTAGTAATATATTAATAGGTGAAAAAAGAATAATTTCAGGACCTAATAATGCTCCTACTACTCATAATATTAGCTATCAATTAAAAAAAGAATTTGGTTTTGAAATTATTCGTTTAAAAACAGGTACTCCTCCTAGAATTAAAAAAGATACTATTGATTATAAAAAAACAACAATACAGTTTGGAGATTCTGTTTTTCAAACTTTTAGTTATCCTTCTGTTATTGAAAGTTTGGGAATTCAAAAACCCTGTTTTTTGTTGCATACTAACAAAGATACTCATAATTTAATAAAAGAAAACTTATATAAATCTTCTATGTATGGTGGTTATTCTCAAGGAACAGGACCTCGTTATTGTCCTTCTATTGAGGATAAAATAGTTCGTTTTTGTGATAAAGAAAAACATCAACTTTTTATAGAACCAGAAAGTTTAGAATCTGATGAAATGTATTTACAAGGTTTATCTACAAGTATGCCTGAAGAAGTTCAAAAAAAAATTTTAAAAACTATTCCTGCTTTAGAAAAAGCAGAAATCACTAAGTATGCTTATGCTATTGAATATGATGCTTTTAATCCTAATCAATTAAAATATAGTTTAGAAACAAAAAAAATTGAAAATTTATTTTTTGCTGGTCAGATTAATGGCACTAGTGGTTATGAAGAAGCTGCTTGTCAAGGATTAATGGCTGGCATAAATGCTAGTTTAAAAATGCAAAATAAAAATACTTTTGTTTTAAAGAGAAATGAAGCTTATATTGGAGTTTTAATTGATGATTTGATTAATAAAGGCGCAAAAGAACCCTATCGTTTGTTAACTTCTAGAGCAGAATTTCGTTTATTATTAAGACATGACAATTCTCATTTACGTTTATATAAATATTCTTATGAAATGGGTTTAATAGATGATGTTCTTTATCGTCAATTAGAAGAAAAAATTTATCAAATAGATTTACTGAAAAAAGAATTAAAAAAAATTATTGTTAAAAGTAATAAAAAAAATAATGAATACTTAAGAAAACATAATTCTTCTGAAATTAAAGAAAATACTAATCTTTATAAATTATTAAAAAGAACAGAATTAAATCACAATATTATAAAATTTTTCTTGGATAAAAAATATTCTTTAGAAGTTTTAGAACAAGTAGAAATTCAAATTAAATATGAGGATTATATTTTAAAGTCTTATAAAGAAGTTAAAAAGATTTCTTCTTTAGAAAATAAAAAAATACCCTCAGGTATAGATTATTTTAAAATCAATAATTTATGTATGGAAGCAAAAGAAAAATTAACAATTATTAAACCTAATAATTTAGGACAAGCATCCAGGATTTTAGGAGTTAATCCTTCTGATATTTCTATTCTTCATGTTTATTTGCAAAGTACAAAGTTATGAAAATGTTTGAACATAAAATTTTAAAAGAAAAATTCAATTTAACAAATGAACAATTAGAAAAATTTAGATTATATTATTTACATTTGAATAATTTTAATGAAAAAATAAATTTAACTTCTTTAATTTTAGAAAGAGATGTATATTTTAAACATTTTTATGATTCTTTATTGTTGACTAAAATTATTGGTTTTGATTTTCTCAAAAAGAAAAGTTTATGTGATTTAGGAACAGGAGCGGGTTTTCCTAGTATTCCTTTAAAAATTTTTTATCCTAAAATGAAAATTTTTTTAATTGAATCTTGTTTAAAAAAAATAATTTTTTTAAAATCTCTGATTAAAATTTTAAAACTTAGTGATGTTTTTCTTTTTAATGAAAGAATTGAAAAACATAAAAAAAAATATAATTTTGTTGTTGCTAGAGCTTTAGGTAATTTTGAATTAATTTTTAATTTAGCTTCTAAGGTTACTAAAAAAAAAGGTTATTTTATAACTATGAAAGGTCCTTCTTACGAAAAAGATTTAGAAAAAACAAAAAATTTTTTTTCTTTTCGATTAGAAAAAAAATTTCATTTTGAATTACCTTTGGATTTAGGTAAAAGGGTTAATTTATTGTTTCAAAAAATAAAATAAAATTTTATTATATAAATATAAAAAAAAAAAAAATGAATTTTTTTCATTTTTTTTTTATATAAAATCATTTTTATTAAAATTTTTAATTTCAATTTTATTTTCGTTTATGAAAATTAATAATTCTTTTTCTTTTTGATCAGAAAATTGTATTTTATTTATTAATTCTTTTTTATCTAAAACTGCTATTATTCCAAAATTTAAACTTAATATTTTAGCTTGTTTATCGTTTTTGATAATTGCAAAAACACAAATTGATGGATGAAATTTAGAAATATTTAAAGCATCTTCGAAACTATAAACTATAATTGCTTTCGCTGTGATGTTTAAAGCAAGTTGAACAGCGTTCAATAACAATTCTTCTTTAAAGTTTTTAGGTTTATATAAATTTGAGAAATATTTATAATTTAAAGTTTTTTCAGATTGATTATTTATTTTTTTCATATATTGAACAGATTGAATAGGATATTTTCCTGAAGCAGATTCGCCTGAAAGCATTGTTGCTGTAGTTCCTTCTTTAACAGCGTTAAAAACATCTGAAATTTCAGCTTTAGTTGGTCTTGGATTTTTTTGCATTGATTCTAACATTTGTGTCGCTACTATTACTGGTTTACCTTTTTTTAGGCATTTTTGAATTATAGTACTTTGATAAAAAGGAACTAATTCTCCATCTACTTCTATTCCTAAATCTCCTCTGGCTACCATTATTCCATCTGCTATTTCTAAAATTTCATCTAAATTATTAATTCCTGATTGATTTTCTATTTTTGCAATAATTTTTATTTGGTTTTTGTTATCTTTTAAAATATTTTTTATTTCTTGTATATCTTTTGGTGTTCTTGTGAAAGAAGAAGCAATAAAATCATAATTTTCTTTTACAGCGAATTTAATATCTTCAATGTCTTTTTTCGATAAAAAATCCATTTTCAAATTTACATTAGGTACATTTATTCCTCTACGTGAAGTAATTGAATGAGTATTTTCAGCTTTAGTTATTAGTTCTTTTTTTTCTTTGTCTTTGTCTATTACTTTAAGTGAAAGATATCCATCGTCTACAAAAACTAAGTCTCCTATTTTTAATTCTTTAAAAAAATTTTTATAATTAACTGAAAAAATTTTTTCATTTCCAATAATTTCTTTAGAAGTTATTCTAACTATTGAATTTTTTTTTATTTGAGTTAATTTTTCAAATTCATGAGTTCTTATTTCTGGTCCTTTTGTATCTAAAAGTATAGAAACATTAGTTTTTAATTCTTTATTTAACTCTTTAATAGTTTTGATTAAAAGTTTACTTTGTTCATAATTTGCATGTGAAAAATTAAATCTAGCAATATTCATTCCTGAAAGTATTAATTTTTTTAAAATTTTTTTTTCATAAGATGCAGGACCTAAAGTGCAAATAATTTTGGTTTTATTCATAAAAAAAATTATAAAAACCCCTTTTATTTATTTTATTTATTTTTTAAAAAACATAATTTTATTTTTGATTTTAAAAATTATTTTATCTATAAACATAACCAAAAGAAAAAGTTGCTAATGAGAAAACAATAGGACCAACAATTCTTGTAGCTATCATAGCAAATGGTAATAAATTTATTCTATTACTAACTGACATTACGCCAATATTACCAGTTCCTCCAATACTATGAGAACAAATTCCAGCTGTTAAAGCGGCTTCTAATGGATAAAAATTAAAAAGCTTAGCTAAAAATAATGTTGATATTATTACTGTAGAAAATGACATAATAACCATAAATAAAATATTTCTATCTAAAACACAACTCATAAGTTCTCCAAAATTTGTAGTTAAACCTAATGCTGCTAAAACAGGAGCAGTGAAGATACTAGTCATAAAATTACCAGCTTGACTTATGTGTGATTGTTCTTCTTGTGGTAAAATATCGAATAGCTTTATTAATAATAAAACAGCTATTACATAAACCATAGCATCTAATCTAAATCTCATTCCTCCTTGTTGCACAATATAGTAATTTAACATATTTCCTAAAGAGTAAAGTGTAAAAATCATTAAAAAACCAGCACCTATACTTTGAAAATTTGCCATTGAGTCTGAACCCATTCTTCCTCCTCCTGAACCACCATAGCCACTTTTGTCTAAATTTCCTCTACCACTTAATTCAGTATTATCCAAAGCAAGATTCAGAAAAGCTGCAAAAAAAATACTTAAAACTCTTGCTAATATTAAAGGAGCTATAATAGCTGTTCTTATTGATGAAGAGTCTTTTTTAAAGTAATTATGATAAAGAGAATTAGAAAAACCATTTATTCCTAAATTAGTTCCTCCATTAGTTAAAGGTATAGCTACGAAAAATATAGAATCATAAAAAGGTCCTCTAGATTTATGCCCGAAAATGCCTGGGCAACGATAATGTAAAAGATAACCCAAACAACCTGTTATTAAAAAAGATCCCAATACGGCTAATAATGTTAAAGGAATAAATCTTTTTATAGAATTTTTTAATAATGAAGTTTCTATTCCACAAATACTACCTGCAATAACTATAGTTATAAAAAATTGAGAAAAATTTATTCCAATTCCTTGTTCTGCGGTATTTGATTTATTAAAAAACATTTTATCAAAATATTCAGCAATCCAATAACTTATATAACCTTTATGAACTAAATAAGATGGTACCACTATACATAAAATAAAACCTAATCCTAAATTATTCAAAAGTGGTGTGTTTTGTCCTATAAAATTAAAAGTCATTCCTAAACACATCATTATAAAGAAAGGAGTTAATAATGGATGCCATAAATTATTTATTCCGCCTGGAATCGAGATAGAATTAGACCGTTTTTCTAATTTACTAGATATTAATCTAAGCCCCTCACACCACCGAACAAGCAAGTTTCCAAGCATTCGGCGGTTAAATAAGTTTTTTATAAAAAACTTATTTTTCCTCTTTCGCCTTGTAAAGGTTTTTAACCTTCTCCTCTGTGAGTCAGTGCACTTCTTTCTTCCAAAAGAAGCTTTGAATTTCTCACGACTACTATGATTCTGCTTTTTCCTTGCTTCCACAGGCTTTTCTGTGTTTTTTTTCAGAGAATATTTTTCTCTGAGAGAAGTTTAGGAAGATCGAAGTTACTCTAATTATCTACGCGACTCATTTAGGTATGCAGACCTTTATTTATAAAATTTATTATTTTTCAATCTATATAACAATGAAGAATAAGTTCATCCCATATAAAGGTAGGTTCAAAGTTAGGTTATATTTTTAACCCTATGATGTTTTTTTTAAAAACATTGATAATTTTGAAAATCCGAAAATTATTTCAAATAACTTTGATGAACAGTTTCAATTCATTTCTATTCAGTATTTCAATGCATATATAATTACTCCGTTTATTGCATTTAGCCTTTTTTTTATAAAGGTTATCCTTGTGAGTCATTCTTCTTGCGTAATCTTATTGGATATGAATTTCTCCTCAATCCGCTTTTATTCTTTGCTGTAACTTTTGATTCTTTCGTTTCAAAAGCCAAGAATATGAAGGAACACATTATCATTATGTTCGTGATACGTGAAATCACTAATAATTAGGCATCATTTCGCGCCCTATCGGTTGATATAAAAAATATTTATAACACATACCAAAAATATTAATACGAAAACTACTATGTCTATTCCAAATACTTTGAATCTTCCACCAAAATAATACATTAATACTATAACCTCATTTTTTTATTTTTTCTTTTTTTGAACTTTTTATATTTTTTTAATTTCATATTAATAAAAAAATATAAAAGAATAATAAAAAAATTTAAAAAATAAATAATTTTTTTTAATAATAAAATTTTTATAATATAATTAATATAAAAAATTTTAAATTTTTTTACAATTGAATAATTTTAATTAAAAGTAAAAAGTAAAATTTTTTTACTTTTTTATTAAAAATATACTAATTAATTATACTAGAATACTAAAAAAATAAAAAATAATATAATATTATTTTTTTAATTTAAGTTAATTATAATATTTTTAAACTTTTTGCTAATTTATTTAAAAATATACAATTAAATAAAGAATTAAACTATTACACTATATAATAAATGTGATAGAATAAAATGTTATAAATAATGTTAAAATATTTTAATATATTAATTTAGTATAATTAACGTTTAAATAATTTTTTAATAAAAATAAAATTTTGAATTATATTTTGTGTGAATGAAAAAAAAGAATTATTATAAAATAATTATTTTATAATAATTTTAATTTAATATAGTTAAATTTTAATATTTTAATTAGAAAATTAAATAAATTTTGTTATATTTTGAAGGAGTGTTTTGTACATAATAATTTATGAAAATAACTAAAAATTTTTTCAATAATATTGATAAATTAGCTCAAGAATATGATATGGAAAAAGAACAGATAATAAAATGTTTTGTTCAAGCTTTAATAGCTGGTTGTAAGAAACATTGTCAAGTAAAAAGTTGTTCTGTTTCTTTTAAAAAAGAAAATGATAGTTTTTTTTTGTATAAACAATATTTAGTTATTGATTTTTCAAATGAAGAAATAAAAAATAATGGAAAAAAAATTAATTTTATAAACTTAGAAGAAGCAAAAAAGATTACACCTAAAGCAGAATTAGGTCAAATAATAGATGTTGAAGTTGATCCTAAAAGTTTTAATTTTAATGCTAGCAAAGAATTTAAAAATAAATTTAATGAAGAATTGATTAAACAAAAAAGAGAAAATATTTATAATTTTTTTAAAAATTATGAAAATAATTTAATTAGCGCAAAGGTTATTGGTATTAATAAAGGTTTTTTTACTTTAGAATTAGAAAAAGAAGTACAAGTAATTTTAACTAAAAAAGAATCGCTTTCTAATGATGATTTTTATTTAGGTCAGAGAATTCAAGTTTTTGTTGTAGAAGTTAAAAATACAACTAAAATGCCTAAAATTTTAGTTAGTCGTATTCGTATTAATTTTGTTTTAGAGATTTTTAAAGAATTTATACCTGAAATAAATCAAGGAATTATTGAAATTGTAAGTATTTCTAGAATCCCTTCGGTTCGTATGAAAGTAGGTTTATTATCAAAAGATAATAAAATAGATGCTATTGGTTCTTGTATTGGAGAAAAAAATATTAGAATAAAAAGTATTATTAATGTTTTTAAAGATGAAAAAATAGATTTGTTTGCTTGGAGTTATGAAACTAAAGAATTAATAACTAATGCTTTAAAACCTGCTAAAATACAAAAGGTTGAAATTATTAATGAAAAAAATAAATTAGCTTCTGTATTTGTTAATGAACAACAAATACCTTTAGTTATAGGTAAAGAAGGTCAAAACATTAAATTAGCTTCTCAAGTAACTAAATGGAATATAAGTGTTAAAAGTATTTGATTTGGTAACTTTTTTAATTATTTTTTAAAGGAGGAAATAAAAAAATACATGATTGATAAAAATAAAGTTTATGATAATAAAAATATTACGAAAAGTTATATTTTCGATCCTAAAAATAAAGTACATTATTTATCTATTATTTTTAAAATACCTAAATTTTTTTAATTCACAAATTAATAAATTTTGGTAATAATCTAATATTAATCAAAATATTGATAATGAAATTATAGAAATTTTTGTATAAAATTATTTATCAAGAATGTAAAAAAATATAATATGAAAAATAAAAATAAAATTAATTCAAAAAATTTGAAAAACAATTTAAATTTAATAAAAAGAACTCCTATTGTTACTATTATGGGGCATGTTAATTCTGGCAAAACTACTTTGTTAGATTCTATAAGAAAAACTCGTTTAGTTGATAAGGAATTTGGTGGAATTACTCAACATATTGGAGCTTATGAAATAAAATATAAAAAAAGAAAAGTAACTTTTTTAGATACTCCAGGTCATGAAGCTTTTTGTCAAATGAGATCTAGAGGTGTTCAATTAACAGATATTTGTCTTTTGGTTATCGCAGGAGATGATGGCATTAAGCCGCAAACTATAGAATCTATAAAATATGCTCAAGAAGCTAATGTTGAAATTATTGTTGTTTTGAATAAAATAGATAAAGTAAATTATAAAAAAGATTCAATAATGACAGAATTATCTAATTTAGGATTAGTTTCTGAGGAATGGGGTGGAAAAACTATTTTTGTTGAAATTTCAGCTCTTAAAAATCAAGGAATAAATGAATTATTACAAATGATTTTTTTAGTTAGTGATATAAAGGATATAAAAACTGATTTGACCAAAAAAGCTGAAGGAGTTGTTTTAGAAGCTGGTCTTGATAAAAATAAAGGTCCTGTTGCTACTTTAATTTCTTCTCAAGGTATTTTAAAAATTGGTGATATTTTGGTAGTAGGAGAAAGTTACGGAAAAATTCGTGCATTAGAAGATGATTTGAAAAATAAATTAAAAGAAGTTTTTCCTTCTCAACCCTCTTTAGTTATCGGTTTAAAGCAAGTTCCTCAAGTTGGTGATAAATTTTTTATTGTTGAAAGTACTAAAGAAGCGCGTAAAATAGTTGAAAATAAAAAACATTTATCTAAAATTGAAAAAAATTCTAATTTTTCTTCTAATGAAAGTGAATATAATATTTTAACTTTGCAAGACGAAAATAAGGATAAATTTTTAAATATAATTTTAAAGGCTGATACTCAGGGAAGTATAGAATCAATTAAACAAACATTAGAAAAATTACATATCGGAGAAGTTAAAGTTAATTTGATTAAAACTTTGGTAGGTATGGTTACTATTAAGGATATTGATTTAGCTAAAACTTTTGATGCTTTTTTAATTAATTTTAATACTGTTATTGATAATAATTTATTAAAAATAGCTCAAAATCTTAATGTTGAAATAAAAAATTATAATATTCTTTATGAAATGATTAGGGATGTAGAAAAAAAATTAAAAGATTTAGTAAAACCTATTTTTGAAGAAAAAGTTACTGGAAAAGCGGAAATTAAAAAAATATTTAATATAAGTTCTATAGGAAGTAGTATTGCAGGATGTTATGTAAAAGATGGTATTATTTTTAATAATTCTTTAGCTAAGGTTATAAGGAACAATAAAATCATTTATAAAGGAAAAATAATTTCTTTAAAACATTTAAAAAATAATATTTCTAAAGTTACTCAAGGTCACGAATGCGGAATATTGTTAGAAAATTTTAATAATTTTATGGTTGATGATATAATAGAATCGTCTATATTAGAGAAAGTATCAATTTAAAATGAGCATGAATCTTAAAATAAAAAGAAGAGCTAGTTTAATTAACAAAATATTAGTTGAAATTGTAAATAATTTGATTAATAATGAAAAAATTGGTTATATTAGTTTAACTTATGTGAATTTATCTAATGATTTATCTTTTTGTACTGTTTTTTATACTATTTTAAACGATGAAGACGCAAATTTATCTTTAGTTGCTGAACTTTTAGAAAAAAATAAGGAAAAAATTCGTAAAAAATTAGCTGAAGAAATTAGCAATATGAAAAGAATACCTTTTTTAATTTTTGAATACGATAAATCTTTTCTTTATGGAAAAAATATTGATAAAATATTGGATAATATTAAGTAGTTTTTATTAATTTAATTTCAAATTTAATAAAAAGTAAGTCATAAAATATGTATTAAAAAAAGAAAATATTTTTACTAAATTTTCACATATTTGAATTCTTTTAAATTAAAAAAATGTTTTTTTATTGTTGTATATAATTACACCTTGATTATATTTTTAGTTTTTTAGTTAAAAAAGGAATGATATTTATTGTTCCTTTTGTGAGTTAACTAAAACTAAAAATAAATATCTATTATTTAGGATATATTGTTTTTAAATATAAAAGTTATTTTAAATTTTCTTTTTTTTTAAAGAAGTTAAATAAATGTTTAAAATTTTTTTGTTATTTAAACTTTAAAAGTTATTTTTATAAGGCTATTATTCTACATCTTTTTTTGTTACTTTTTTAAAAAAAAATAATAATTTTAAAATAGTTATTATTAAATAATGAGCATTAAAAGAGTATTTAAAAAAAAGATATTTATTAAATTTAAAAGATAAAATCTTAAATCAGAAAAATATTTTATTAAAGTAAATTAGTAAATTAAAAAAAATTATTAAAAAATAAATTTTTATTAAAAAAATTATAAAAAAATTAATAATTTTTATTTTTTTAAATTCTCTTTTTAAGGAATTATATATAAATTTGGCTCGTGAAAGATACGAAAATATTTTATTCAAATTTAAAAAAATAATGAAATTTATATTCTTAATTTAATATATTTTATATTCAAAAATTTATCTTTTTCTAAATTTTACATATTATTATTTGTTATTTTATGGTTTTTTTGAAATAGAAATAATTAAGTATAAATTTTTAATCTTTTTAAAAAGAATTTCATTTTTTAATTAAAATTTATAATTTTTCTTTTTTAAATTTAAGATAATAGTATAATAGTTCAAATTGTAATATTTAAAAATTATATGTTTCAATAATTTAAAAATTTTATTTTTTTGTTTTTTTAAAATATTTTTTACTAAAAAAGAGAAATTTTTAATAATTTATTTTTTTAATAGTTAATATTTTTGTGAATATTTTGTCATAAAGATATTTATAAATTATTTAAAATTGAATTAAAAATAAAATATTTTTTGGTTTATAAAAAATAAAGAATAAAATTTAAAATTTTTAATTATTTATATTTAATTATTTTAATTATAAAATTACAAACCATTTATTTTTTAATTTTTAATAGAATTGTTTTGATTATTAAAAATTAAATATAAAAAATTTTTTATTAATTTTTGAATTTTATTATTATAAAAAATTTACAAAATATTTTTTTATTTTAAAAAATTTTTTAATATTTGTTTGTTGAATGCAATACCTTATTACTTTTTTACATATTCATGTATAATATTTTTGTTATTCATTTTATGATAAAATTTAATATTTTAAAAAAAATTAATTCCTTTTCGAAAGAAAATGCATAAAAATTTATCTAATTAAGAAAAATAAACGAAAGAGGGGAATTGATAATAAAAAAAAGAATATTTTTTTTTGATGTTGATGAAACTTTATTTAGCAATGAGAAAGGCAAAATTTTATCTCAAACTAAAAAATTAATTTTGTCTTTATATAATAAAAAAAACATTATTTTGGGTATAGCGACAGGACGAAATTATCACAACTTAGATGTTTTAAAAGATATATTGTTTTGTTTTAAATATTTTGTTTTAGCAAATGGTTCTTTTACTATGGAAAATGATAAAATTATTGATCAAAATCCTATTCCTAAAGAATATATTATTGATATTTTAAATAAAATTAATTTATTTAAATATAAAATTGCAGTGGCAAATATAGGAAGCCATCAAGAAGCTTTATTTTATAATGGAGATACATCTAATTTACCTTTAATCCAATATTGGCAAAAAAAATTTGATTTACCTATTGATAATTTATTGCATTTAAAGAAAAAAATTTTTCTTATGAATTTATTTAGTCAAAATAATGATCAAATCAAACAATTATTAAAAGAATTTAATTGTTTTAATGTATATTTTTGGCAAAATCATGTAGATTTAACTATGAATAATATTAATAAATATTATGGAATTAAAAAAATCAAGGAAAAATATCCAGATTATGAATTAGTTTGTGTTGGAGATGGTTGTAATGATAAAGAAATGTTGGCAAAAGCTGATATTAGCGTAGTTATGGGTAATAGTGAATACGATGAAATTAAAAAAAATTCTGATTTTATAGCTCCTCATATAGAAGAAAATTGTATTTTTGATTTTTTTAAAAAAAATAATTTAATTGATTAAAATAATAAATTTATTTTTTTTTATATTTTTTTAAGAAGGAAAATTTATTATGGAAGATACAAAAACAAAACAATTACATATTTTTGTTAATAATTTTGAAAATTTAAAAGAACAAGAAAAAAATATTTTTTCTAGAATTGTAAATAAATTATTTCAAACTAATTATATCACTATTCAAAAAAATTCAGACGCTAACGATTATCGTTTTATTATATTATACAATGAACTTTTTTCTTCTTTTTTTAAGTTATCTGATTTTGAATTGGAAATTAAAAAACATGATGAAGTTATTTTTATTAAAAATATTCATAATTTTAATAAATTTAGACTTAAAAAAGAAGAAAGTTTAATTTTGTTAGTTATTAGTTTATTATTTTATAAAAAAAAAGATAAAATATCTTTAAACCAAAAAGTAGAATTTTTTTTGAATGATATTTATAAAGAACTAAATAATATTGGTTTTTTAGAAATAAAAAAATTGACAAAAGAAAGAATGAAAAATTTTTTATTGTTGTTACGAAAATATAATATTATTGATTTTCAATATAATAGCAATAATTTATCAGATAATTTAATAATTACTGTTTTTAATTCTATTATTTATTTGATTGATTTGGAAATGATTCAACAATATAAAGAATTATTAATAAAAAAGGAAAATATTAATTAAAAAATAAATATAAATGAAAAAATTAACAAAAATAAAATTAATAAATTGGCATTTATTTGTTTCTCAAACAATAGATATTAAAAACAATACATTAATTTCGGGAGAAAATGGTGTAGGAAAAACAACTTTATTAGATGCTTTGCAGTATGTTTTAATAGGAGGCAAAAGCGGAGTTAAATTTAATATAGCTGCTAATGAAAATGCAAAGCGTTCTGTTGAAAATTATATGAAAGGCAAAATAGGAGCCGAAAATAAAAAATTTTTAAGAAATAGCGATGTTATTACTCATATTTCTTTGGAATTTTATGATGAAATAAAACAAAAATTTACTATTATAGGATGCGTTTTAGAACTCCCTTATAAAGGAATTTTAAAAGAAAAATTTTATCTTTTTAATGATATTAAAATAAGTGATGAAATTTTTATTTCATGCAATAATAGACCTAATAATTTTCAACAAACTAGAAATTATTTAAGACAATTTAATCAAAGTTTTGATTTTTTTGATACTAAAAAACAGTATCAAGATAGGATTCAAAAATATTTATGCATTGATATAAATAAATATAATAAAATATTACCTAAAGCTCTATCTTTTAAGTCTCTTAATTTGCAAAATTTTGTTTTTGATTTTTTATTAGAATCCAATCCTATTAATGTTGTTAGTTTAAAAAATAATGTTCATCAATTGAAAAAAATTGAAAATCAAATACAATTAGAAAAATCCAAATTAAAAAAATTAATTAAAATTATTGATTTAGATAAAGAAGTAGGTTTATTAGAAAATCAGATTAATATTAATTTTTTAGTTGAAAAAATGATTTTTTGCGAAAAAAAACAAAATTTTTTAAATGATTTATTACAAAAAAAAAAAGAAGTTAAATTAATTATTGAAAATTGCTTACAAAAGCAAAAAAATACTGTCTTAAAAATAGAAAATTTAAATAATAAAATTTTACAATTAAAAACTTTTCAGATGCAAGATGATGCAGGAACTAGTTTATATTTTTTACAAAAAGATTTAATTCAAAAGGAAAAAAATTTAAATGATTTTGAAAATCAATTATATAAATTCCAAAATAATTTAAAAGATGAAAATAATATCTTAAAAAAATTATTTGAATTTGATAATTTTTCTTTAACTGATGAAATTAAAAAAATTATGCATTTTATAGATAAATTCTCTTTTGATAACGGAAGAGAAGAGGATTTTTTGTTTTTAAAAGATTCTATCAAAAAAATATCTTATTTTTTTTATAAAAAAATTATAGAAATGAATATTAAGCAAAATAATTTAAAAGAGGAAATAAATTCTTTACAAGATAATGTAATGAATAATCATTATCAAATAGATAATATTAAAAGTCATATAAAGAATTATCCCTTAAACTTAAATATTATGAAATTAATTTCTTTAATAAAAAATAATTTAAAAAAAATTTATAAAAAAGATATTTTTATTTATCCTTTATGCGAATTAATAGAAATTAAAGATGAATTATGGAGAAACGCTATAGAAGGTTTTTTAGGAAAAAGAAAATTTAATTTAATTATAGATCCTCTTTATTTTGATCAATCTTTAAAAATATACGAAAAATATCAATTAAAAGAAAAAATTTATGATGTTGGTTTGGTTAATGTTGAAAAAATATCTGATATTGAACCTCGTGCTAATAGTTTATTTTATAAAATAACTGCTAATGATAAAAATGCATTAAAATATGCAAAAATATTATTATCTAATGTTATATGTGAATTAGATGTTACTAAGTTAAAAAATCATTCTAATTCTATTACACCTCAATGTATGATTTATAATAATTATACCGCTAGACAGTTAAATCCAAAAACATATTCTGTTCCTTATATTGGATTTAATTATAAAGATGATTACCAAAAAAAAGTTACAGAAGAAATGGGTTTTTATCAAAATGAATTAATGAAGAAGAAAAATATTTTTCAAAAAAATGAACATTTTATTTCTCTTATTAAAAATAGTAAAATAAATATTTTATTAGATAATGATTTTTCTTCTAAATACGAAAAATTAAATATTCAAAAAAAAGAAATACAAGAAACAAAAAAAAAAATTGAACAATTAAATAAAAAAGATTTAAAAGCAATTGAAAATAATTTAAATCAATTGCAAATAATTTATTCTGAAGAAAATAATAAACTAAATAAAATTTTGTCAGAAATTGCAGAAAATAAAAATAAAGAAAAAAATTACCAATCTCAAATTGTTTCTTTAGAAAAAGAATTGGTTGTTTTGAAAGATGAATTAAATAAAAAACAAAAAGAAGAGGTTATTAATTTAGAAGCTGCTTCTGTTCAATTTAAAAATTTTTTAAATCAGTATAAACATAATTTTGAACTTATTTGTAGAAATATAAAAGGCAATATTCAAGAAATAGAAAAGCAAAAAAACAATAAAAAATTAGATATTATAATGTTGATGAAATTATATGTGAAGGAATATAATATATTTGATTGTGAACCTAATATAAATAATTTAGATTTTTTTGTTCAAGAGTATAATTTAATTAATTTTAAAAATTTAATTAATTATGAGCAAGAATCTAGAGAATTAAGAATTAAAACTGAAATTATTTTTAAAGAAGAATTTGCTAATAAATTAAAAGAAAGTATAGAAAATGCTCATCAAAAAATTAAAAATTTAAATAATATTTTGAAGGATCGACCTTTTGGTAATGATCAATATCAAATAATAATAGATGCTTCTGAAGATCCAGAATATAAAAAATATTATTCTATTTTTATGGAAGAAAATGAATTTATTCAACAAAAAAAATCTATTAGTGGAGAATTGAAAAATTATAAAGAAATTATAATAGATGAACTTTTTCAAAAAATTATTTCTTTTGATTCTGAATATGAATCAGTTATGTATGAATTTTTGGATTATCGAAATTATTTATATTACGATATCAAAATAAAAGATAGATATAATAATGTTTCTTTATTTTCTAAAATTTTTCGAGAAAAATCTGGTGGTGAAACTCAAGTCCCTTTTTATATAATTATGGCTGTTTGTTTTGAACAATTAATGGTCGAAAATACCGATAACAAAGGATGTTTAGTTTTATTTGATGAGACTTTTAATAATATGGATGAAAATAGAATAGAATCTATGATGTCATTTTTTAATGAATTAAAATTTCAATTTTTTATTGCTATTCCTCCTCAAAGAATTGTTAATATTTCTCCTTTTGTTCAAACTAATTTAATAATTATTAAAGATAATAATCATATTATTGTTGAAGATTTTACTAAAGAAATAATAAATTAGAGAAATTTTTAAATTAATTTTCTTTTTTAGGTTTATATTGTTTATAATAGAATGTGTTAAAACAATATTTACCTAATAAAAAAATTATTTTTTTAATTTATATAAAAAAAATTTTTCTTCTTTAATTGGAGTAGTACTCAAGTAGGCTTAAGAGGCGTCCCTGCTAAGGACGTAGTCCAAAAAAATGGTTCAAGGGTTCGAATCCCTTCTACTCCGCCAAAATAATAATTAAATTTTATTTTTATTAAAAAAAATACATTTTTAA